>CAZXHO010000001.1:0-34949 GCA_964640365.1 uncultured Sangeribacter sp.
ATCCTGACAGCTCTGTCAACAAATGCCTCTGTCCATTCGGGATTATCGGTGAGAGATGAATTACCGTGACATTCCTGGTCGGCTTCATCCATCACGTAAAGACCATAATAATCGAAAAGTGCATACATCTTAGGATCTTTAGGATAATGGCTTGTACGGATCGTGTTGAGATTATGGCGCTTGTAGAGCAACACATCGGTTATCATTGTCTCCACGGGGACTGCCTTTCCAAAGCGAGGGTGAATATCATGATGATTTGCACCCTTAAACATAGTTAGCATTCCATTGATGTAAACCTTATTATTCTTTATTTCAATATTGCGGAAACCGTATTTCTGAGTGGTTACCTCCAGAACATTTCCACAACCATCAAGAAGAACCAAATCTATTGTATAAAGATTAGGAGCTTCTGCACTCCATAGCAGAGGATCGCGTAAGGAACAGCCGCATTCCAATACTTGTTCTCCGCCTTTCTTCAGCTCAAAGGGTGCAGAAGTGAAGTTACGAATTGGATGCCCACTGCTGTCGCGCACCGTGGCACGCAATGATACGGTGCCGGAATTATTACCGTGGTTACGTACTACGGCGGCGACATTAAGTAGGGCACGGTCATAGCGACTGCTAAGCGTGGAAGTGAGATGCAGATCGCGCAAACCTATCTTTGGAGTAGCGGTTAGATAAACATCTCTGTGGATACCACTCAGACGAAACATATCCTGATCCTCAAGATAACTACCGTCGCTCCAACGGTAAACCTCCACTGCCAATGAATTGGTGCCGGATTTTACAAAAGGAGTTATATCGAAACGTGCATCATTGGTAGATCCCTGGCTATAACCTATCTTTTTACCATTCACCCATACATACATAGCGCTGTAGCAGCCCTCAAATGTGAGGAAGATTTCTTTGTCCTTCCAATCAGTGGGAAGAGTGAAATCACGACGGTAAGAGCCTACAGCATTTGGTTCATCCACTACTGTATAACCCGGTTGCCCCTGAATGAACGGTGGATTATTACGGAACGGGTAGGTGATATTGGTATAAATCGGAGTTCCATAACCATACATTTCCCAGTTAGAGGGAACAGGAATTTCTGCCCAACCCGATACGTCATAACTTTTTTTGTAGAAATCTTTCGGACGTTCATCCGGACTTTTAACCCAGTTGAATTTCCAATTACCGTTCAGAAGCATATAACGGCTTGATCGTGTTCTCTCCCACGGCTTTTGATAAGCC
This sequence comes from uncultured Sangeribacter sp., assembly GCA_964640365.1. Classification (GTDB taxonomy): domain Bacteria; phylum Bacteroidota; class Bacteroidia; order Bacteroidales; family Muribaculaceae; genus Lepagella. The sequence goes on from CAZXHO010000001.1 coordinate 1,237, forward strand.
GGATCATTTCTCATCTCCTCCTCTGAGGCGAAGGGGATGAAAGTAGCGAATCCCGGCTCTTTGTTTATACCGATAATCCGTGGATTTTCCCAGTCATTGTTACTCTTGGTTTTCGGTTTCTCAATAGTGATTTTCAGATTTGATCTCTTCAATTGCCATCTCTGTGACTTGTTTCCGGAATCACCGGGTTGCTGAATAACAGGCTCACCGAATTGGGGGGCATCGTTTGTGGATAAAGCCAGCCCCGAGTCCGCACCAATGAGACATATGGTGCCATCGGAGTTTTCAACAATCTTCCAGAGCTGATTTCGGTTATTCTTGTCAAGATTCCATTGTATGGCTGCTTCCCCTGTCTTAGGATTACCCCCATTGTCAATACCCATAGTGGAAAGTGGGCTTACAATGCAATAAAGATCATTGCCGACAGGAAGAATTTGCCATACTTGCGACTGTTTGTCGGCACCGTATTTCGAAAGGCAAAGCTTGGAACCGGCGGAGAAACTCTCTTGATTGTCAATCACGAGCCCTGAAGAACTGCAAATGTTATAATTTATACCCCCCATCACCTCTGCAAAAGCCGAAAGGAAGGAAGCAGATGCAAGGAGTATACAAGCTAAATATTTGATTGTCAACATGTCAACTTACAATTTCAAAATTTCAGACTGTTTGTAAACTCCAAATGTGTGAAGAGCCGGAGTTGCGTTGCCATCAAGAATACGGAGTCGCACGTACTTAGCTGTAACCGGAGAAAAGCGCACAATCCATTTGTGGCCCACCGACTGAAGTGCCGATGCCTCCGGAATCATGGTCCAGTCTTTACCATTCTGAGAATATTCCACACACCACGATGTAGTACGATGACCTAATTCTATCACTTCCTGAAGCATAAGACAATCGAAAGTCTCCTTTTTAGGTAGAGCGAATATAAGATCGGATTTAACTTCTCCGTCTTGTCCGGCATAATATGTCGTCTCATCTTCATCTATTAGATTACGAGCATCGAATTTTTTACCTCGTGAATTGGTGGTAATGATCTTTGCACCTTTAAGAAGATTCTTGCCAAAAGTTTCATCCAGCCCCTTGCGAAGCGTCACAACGTTCAGAGAATCAATAGAATTCAATAATCCTCGACGGTCAGGAGGAAGATTTAGGAGCAAGACGCTATTACGACCGACAGAGTTACAATAGATGTCCCAAAGTTCACTCACAGGTTTTACTCTCGAATCCTCTTCAGGATGATAGAACCAACTTGGGCGAATGGATACGTCAGTTTCAGCCGGAATGTAAGCATTGCCATTTTTCACTCCATTGTTGAGACCCTCATAATGGCTTGCCTCGTCGCGGATAGCAATAGAATCGGTAGTCGACCAGCAGGGGTCGCCGCATTGTCCCGCCTCGTTGCCCATCCAACGAACATCTGCGAAGGGATAGGAGTTTTTTGTTCCAAAAATCACGCAATCCGGTTGTGCTTTCCTTACTATCTCATACCATTCCGTATATAATGGGGTTGTTAGCTCATCAGCCCCGGCACCATCCCACCATGTTTCCCATATTTTACCATAATCGGTCATGAGTTCTCCGAGTTGCTTGGCATAGTAGTCTTTATATCGGGAAGTAGAATAATCCGGATGAAGATGTTCATGGCGATCGTGTGGACCGAGATAAATGCCGGCTTTAATTCCGTTCTCTTCACAAGCATCGGTAAATTCACGCACCACATCACCTTTACCCCTCTTCCATGAGGAGTTCTTCACGCAATAGTCAGTATACTTACTTGGCCATAGGCAAAAACCATCGGCATGTTTAGCAGTCAGAATAGCGGCAGGAATACCCGCATTCTTGAGAGTTTCCATCCATTGATTACAATCAAGTGCAGTAGGATTGAAAATAGCTGCAGGAGCCTTACCGTCGCCTTCGTTCACAAAATCTTCGAAAGTATTAATTCCGAAATGAAAAAAAGCTATCATCTCACGGTCATACCATTCCTTTTGGCGTTCATTGGGAATTGGACCGTATGGCTTTGGTGCATCCTGAGCCTGACCGGTTGTCGTGGCAGAAAGGGTGAGCAGGATGCCCGATAGTATCTTGTCAAGTTTCATGGGTTGGTTGCTGGTGTTTGAATGTTGAATTTAGAGAAATAGGAAGATTTTAAAAAAGTAGAAAAAACGAGGAGAGAGAATCGGTTTCAGAACTTGATGGCAAAATTACTCATATGTGATTAGACAAGGGATTAACCCGAGGTTAATTTACTCTAAATTTTAAAGAAATTTCATTAATCTTCCTCTACTCCCGAATAAAGGGATGCGCCAGAACCGCTAAATTTTGATCAAGCTCACGACAGTAGGGGGTTAATTATTTTTTAGGGGGTTAACGCAATTATTAACCCCTACTTAATCTTATGATTAATAAGCCATATCTAATTTTGCGCTCAGTTTCAGAACCCTATGGGGCATAGCAGTAATTTCTCACCAATAACTGCTGCACCTTAAAATTACAAAAATAATTCTATTCATAAACCAATCATGAAAAAACCGAAACCACTTAACACTATCAGAGTACCCCTCGCCATAGCACTCGGCATTGGACTGATTCCTTCCATTACTCCGGGTGTAAGGGCGGAAGAGGGAACTTTATCCTCTGTATCCATAAATAACGAACAGACACTTATTACTTATAAAGGAATAGTGCTCGACACGCAGAATGAAGGTTTACCCGGCGTCACCATACAGGTTGCAGGAACTAAGAAAGCTACCGTCACAGATATTGACGGTGGATTCTCCATCGCTGCTCCACGCGGAGCACGCCTTACTTTCACTATGGTTGGTCTGGAGCCAAAAACAGTGACACTCGGATCTGACACCAATCTTAAGATACAAATGCTTGAATCTTCACTGTCTCTTGATGAAGTAGTGGTAGTAGGATACGGCACTCAAAAGAAAGAGAATCTAACAGGTGCCGTGTCCGGTGTGACGGCAAAGGAACTCGAAGACCGTCCTATTACAAATCTTAGCCAAGGTCTGCAGGGTCTTATAGGCAATTTAAATATTTCAGCAAGTGACGGCACACCCGGCCGTGGATTCGGGTTCAATGTCAGGGGTACTACTTCTGTAAACTCTTCCGGTCCGCTTGTATTGGTCGATGGTGTTCAGATGGATCCCAATATGATCAATCCTGCAGACGTAGAGAGCGTGTCTGTGCTAAAGGATGCGGCTTCCGCAGCTATCTATGGAACACAGGCCGCTTACGGTGTCGTGCTTATAACCACCAAGAAAGGTAAGGAACAGAAGCCAAAACTTACTTTTTCGGCAAATCTCTCATGGAACAGACCTACCAAGATCCCTGAGTACATAGACTCCTGGACATTTGCAAATTTCCATAATCTCACCAACAGGAACTCAGGCGGAGGCGACTACTATGACCAGACTCAAATGGATCATATATATGCCTATTATACAGATCCATCTCATAATCTTCCCGTTTACATCGATCCGTCAAATTCCGATAAGTATCTTTATTGCGGCAACACAGACTGGATAAATGAGACCAGAAAGACCACTACACTCACTCAACAATATAACGTCTCCATTTCGGGAGGCTCAGGAAAAACCACTTACTACGGATCGGCAGGATTCATGAATCAGGAAGGACAGCTGAAGCACTATGATGATAAATATCAGCGTTTCAATGCGTCCTTGAATATCAACTCTCAGGTGTTATCTTGGCTCAACATAGGGATGAAAGCCAATTATAACTATGCTAACCGCGACACTCCATACGGATCTCACAATAATGACATGGGCTCATCTTTCTATGGTGCTGACCTTCGACCCTTCATGCCCGTATATCATCCCGATGGCAACTATTCCGGACAAGGAAGCTGGACCAACATGGTGGCAACCCAGGCTCTGTCAGGAAGCCGTATACATAAGGAAAATGACCTATGGCTCACAGGCATTATCCGGATTCAGCCACTTAAAGACTGGAATATAAATCTTGATTACACACGCAACATATATTCCATCAACAAGAAATATCATGGCAAAGAAATAATAGAGCACTATGCCAATCCGGAAGTCACAACTATCTTCCCGCACATCACTCCCAGTACAGTGAAATATACCAACGACAATAACTATTATGATGCCGTAAATATTTATTCAGATTATGTTCGTGACTTCGGACTACATAACATTAAACTGTTGCTTGGTTATAATTATGAACACCATAGCTGGGCTTGGTTTGATGCAGAACGTCAAAATCTGATAAGTCCCGACATCGCATCTCTCGGAATGGCATATGGAGAGAAATACAATGGCAGCGGTTCACACGCAAGTGCTACAGAGGGCTTCTTCGGGCGTATAAACTATAATTATGACAACCGCTATCTTCTGGAACTCAACGGCAGATACGACGGTTCATCGAAATTCCCCAAAAAGAAACGCTATGCTTTCTTCCCTTCTTTCTCATTAGGATGGAGAATCTCCGGCGAAAAATTCTGGGAACCTATTATTCCCTACGTCAATGAACTAAAGATACGCGGTTCTTATGGTAAGCTAGGAAATCAATCGGTTGGTGGAGACTATCCTTATATCGCTACAATGGGTGCCAACGGCGAGATGGGTTATCTAATAGATGGTAAAAAGATTGCCTGTGTAGGCACGCCCGGACTCGTCAGTCCGTTTCTCACTTGGGAAACAGTTAAACAGGTGGATTTAGGTATCGACTTCGGTGCTTTGAACAACCGTCTTTTCGGTTCATTCGACTGGTATCGCCGTCTAACCGTAGATATGGTCACAAGCGGAACTCCTCTTCCCGCTGTTCTCGGAACGGGAGCGCCTCAAGCAAACACCGCCGACCTGAGAACCGATGGTTGGGAACTTACCATCGGATGGCGCGACCGTCTGCCTTTCGGATTATCATATGATGTAAGCCTCGTACTTTCTGACTATCAGGCTACAATCACCAAATTTAATAATCCGGAAAACATTATCTCCAACCATTATGTGGGCAAAAAGTGGGGAGAAATCTGGGGATTTGTAACCGAAGGTCTCTTCCAAAGTGAAGAGGAAGTGGCTGCACATGCCGATCAGAGCGAAATTTATGGTGGGGGATGGTATCCCGGAGATGTGAAATACCGCGACCTTAACGGTGACAACAAGATCACCTATGGTAAAGGCACACTCGATGATCCCGGAGACCAAAAAGTGATTGGCAACAGTGAGCCTCGCTACGCTTACGGCATAAAAATCAACGCCGAATGGAAAAACTTCGATCTCAATCTCTTCTTCCAAGGCATCGGCCAGCGAGATGTAGTGCTTGGAGGCAACCAGTTCTGGGGATTCGGAAACGAATGGCACGTCCCGTTCAAGCATGCCCTTGATTCATGGACAGAAGATAATCGCGATGCATATTTCCCCCGTTCAACCTACGATAATGTGACAGGAAACCGTAAAACCCAAACCCGGTATCTTCAAGATGCATCTTATTTCCGTCTGAAGAACATTACCCTCGGATATACACTGCCTGAAAAATGGATGAAGACTATCGGTTTTGACACCGTAAGATTCTTCTTCTCAGGACAGAATCTATTCACCTACGACCACCTCTTCAGTATTTATGATCCCGAAACCCTCGGCCTGAACTCTTACCCACTTCAGAAGTCGTTTGCTCTCGGCGTAACTGTTACACTCTAATATCGACCTCAATCACATGAAACTTCATATTAAAATAGCTGCCATTTGTGGCATAGCACTTTTCGCATCATGCGAAGATAATCTTAACCTTTATCCCGAAGATTCAATTTCTGAAGAAACTTTCTTCAATAACGTAACTGATCTGGAACTCTTTGCAAACGGATTTTATGGTCTGCTTCCCGGTGCTCAAGGTCCGGGAGCCGACGATCAGAGTGATTGTTTCGTAAATGAAAAACCTAATACATGGATATTCAATCAAGAGACAAAACCAACCTCAGGCGGCGGATGGGGAAGCGGAGACTGGGGTAACATCCGCTCATTGAACTTCTTCATGCAGCGTTATGGCAAAGCATCCGGCAATGAGGATCAGATAAATGCCCAAGTGGCGGTGATCCGGTTTTTCCGGGCTTGGGAATATTTCTATAAAATCCGCCGCTTCGGAGATGTGCCGTGGTATGAAACGGATCTCAACATCGACTCTCCGGAACTTTTTAATGGAAGAGACAGCCGTAAAGTAGTTTTTGCCCACATGCTGGAAGACATAGACTTCGCTATTGACAACCTGCCCTCCTCTCCGGCTACCGGCAGACTACACAAGTATGCCGCTCTGGCTTACAAATCGCGCATATGTCTTTATGAAGCGGCATTCAGAAAATATCACGGTCTCGGTGATTACGAAGAGATCTACGAGCAGTGTGCAGATGCTTGTAAAAAGATCATAGAATCAGGAAGATATCAAATCTATACCAACAACCATCCTGAAAGCGATTACTACAATCTTTTTATTCAGGAAGACCTCTCTACAAATCCTGAGTGTATAATGCCAAGGGTATATGAGGCAAAACTCCTCACGCATAACAATACACGCCAGTTGGAGGAATCGTACACCGGCATGAGCCGTGCAATGTTCGAGCAATATCTTTGTGCTGACGGTCTTCCAACTGCAGTAAGTCAGGATTATGGAACGGAAGCTGAAATACCTGCTGATGAACTGGCGAAGCGAGATCCACGTCTTTCTCAAACCATCGACAACCCCGGACTGGCATATAAACTTAAGGGTGATGGGACTCCAACCTACAACGATGTACCATCCATAGACACCAAATACTGCACCACGGGTTATCACGTAATGAAATATCATTCTCCCGACCCGGCACAATGGAACATCGGTCTATCCACTCTCGATGTCTTCATCTTCCGCTATGCAGAAGTGCTTCTAAACTATGCCGAGGCTAAAGCTGAACTGGGTGAATGTGATGATGATGTTCTCAATCAGACCGTTAATGAATTGCGCGACCGTGTTGGCATGCCCCACCTCGCCGCAAATATAGGCTTCACGGATCCTAATTGGCCGGACTATGGCTATACTCTTAGCCCGTTGCTGTATGAAATAAGAAGAGAACGTGCCGTGGAGCTCCTCGGTGAGGGTTTCCGTTGGGATGATATTGTTCGATGGAAAGCCGGTAAACTTCTCGAGAACCCAAAGTCTATGCTCGGCATGAAGGTATCCGACAAACTGCGCGACCAATATGAAAATTTTAACCGCACTCTCAACAGCGAAGGATTCCTTGTAGTCTATCCCGACAAGAATTCCCGCACATGGGACGACAAACTGTATCTCCATCCGATCCCAATTGAGGAGACTGTAATGAATCCTAATCTTCTTCCCAACAATCCCGGATGGGAATGATAAGATGGATATTCTCTCTATATTATGAAACCGGGGTGAACCAAATAAAGCAATAATATCATGCAAATTAATAAATTCTCAGCATTCTTCCTACTTGCAGCATCTCTTTGTAGCTGCTCTGAATCAGGAAGCGACAACACTGTCTATATTCCCAATGCGGGAGCCTTGGTGAAAGCCAATTTCTATATCACAGATGAACCGGATGTGCGATCATTCACTGTTAAACTTACACCACGCTCCTATCCTGAACTCGTTGTATCCGGTCTCTCTTCAGATGCAACAATCCATATGGCTCCCGATCCGGAAAAAGTGGATGCCTACAATCAGACTCACAATACGGATTACATGCCACTTCCCGAAGGTAGCTACAGCGTAACGGAATCGGTAATTATGCCGGAAGGCACCAATGAATCTGAACCGATCTATATTACAGTGAATGCAAAAGGAAAGATAGAACCTTTCAAGGAATATCTATTTCCGGTAAGCATTACCGGTGCTGAAGGAATAGACTGCAGCGATTGTTGTCAGACTGTCTACTTCCTATACCGTGGAAGCATTGATGCCAGCTCGATGACGTTGCTCGATCGCTCCGCTTGGACTGTGCTTGATGCCTCATCAGAAGAACCGCGTGAGGGCGACTGGGGGCATAGCGGTCTAAAGGAAGCTTGTATTGATGATGATCTCAATACATTCTGGGGCACAGACTGGGCTACTTCCCATCCACAACCACCACACTGGATTATTGTGGATCTTGGAGGCATAACTCATATTCAGGGTGTAGCGGTACAAGCTCGTGAAGAAGGGTATGACGGACCAAAAACCATGTATCTTGAAGTGAGCAACAACAGTTCAGACTGGACAATGGCAGGGGAGTTCAAGGATATACCCGCAGCCGGACAGTTCAGAAGCTTCCTGCCGGAGGCAATAGAGGGACGCTACGTTCGTCTCACCATCACTTCAGTAAACGGGGGACCTCATGTTACGGTCAGTGAATTCAATCTTTTCTGATAGCAAGTAAACTAGAAATAAGAATCTAATAAGGTAAAAAAGAATAAAACATTAGTGCAGGTTTAATTATTCCGAAAATAGGGTGATATCCGGTATGCGTGGTATCACCCTATTATATAAAATTGGTAGGCTCCTATGAATGCTCAATCTCCGAAAACTTGACTTGATATGTCTCTCCGTATACCTTATGGTAGTTGGCAATAAAAGTGTCATAAAGATTTCGGGCGCGGGTCTTGTTGCCGGTTGCTTCATACGCCTTCACCCCATACTGCATAGCCGATTCATTTAAGGCGTCTGTGAGCAACGTAAGATGACTGAACCGGATCACTTCTTTCCATTGTCGCTTCGCTGAGAACTTTTCTATAGTTTTCAACATCACATCGAGCATGAATGCTTCAACCGGGGCCTTGTAGCGATCAAGCTCCTCAGATTCCATGCCCTGCAAAAATTTACCTTGCAGAATAATTGTTTCAACTTCAGCTTGAGCCTCCTTCCCCGATGGTTCCTTTTGCAGGTCATTAGTCAAAGCGAATAACCTGTAAATATCCACATAACAATTCTCTCCGCTTCTAACCATGAACCTTCCATTATCATAAACTATCTCAAGACCACTGAAATCAGAGAGTATTTTCCTTAGCTTGGCAATTGTTACATTGCGCAGATTTTTTATTTTATCCGGTTCCTTATCCGCCCAAAACACAGCACTCAGCTCAGAAGCTGTCACACCACTCTTTTTCCATGTGCCAAGAAGAATATATATGAAAATAGCTCGTAATTTAGGACTGAAAAGATGTGTCACGTCATGTCCGGAGTTATCTATGGCAATGAAAGGACCGAAGAGCGATATTCTGTTTTCATACGGCAAGTCGGGTCTGGCAGGATTCTCCGGCTCATCACTCGGCAACGTAAACGGCATATTTTCCTGCACCGATTGTTCAGCATCAACGCCACTCTTGAGTACGGAGGATGCTTCCACGCTATCATTTACGTTGGTAAGAGCGGCATTCTTAATTTCTTTCTCAATAGGCTTTATGCGTTTTCTGTTCCTTCTGACTAAGACAAACATTACACCCACGGCAACCAATATCAATACACCTCCAATCCAAAGCCAACACCAGTGAGCTGCTTCCGTATTTGTATCGTAGATGCTTAGTTCAGCTTTAGACACAGGAGGAGCCACTATGGAATAGATACGCGTATTTGTCGCACCCTCTTTTTCGAATTCCTGCAACACGCAATAAATCACCTCACCGTCTTCGGGCATATATAAAGATACATTTGTGGCAATTTCCTCCGAAATCATAGGTATGGTATCGCCAACAGCTATCTCACTTCCGTCAGAGATTGATATTTGATATAGCTGAAGAGTAGTATGAGGCTTGTATTCCGCATATGTCATGGCATACATAATGCCACGAGAACCGTCTACAAGAAGAGTTCTTGCCGGCACCCTCTCTTTGTCCGGAGTTTTATGTGTCCACAACTTTCGTGCCGTGGAATCACTAAGGGTGATCCGATAAAAATCATAAAAATATTTCACTCCCAAATCCTGTTTACCTTCCTGATTACCCTTACCTCCGTAAAGATAAAGCGTATCGCCCGATTCGGAAGCATCCATTGAAGCAAAGAAGCGGGGAGCAATAAAATCACCCTTTAGAGGAATAGTATCAAACTTATGTGTGTAAAGATTAAACTTTACAAGCTGATTGGAGTATTTCCGGTCGCCATAACCGCCAAAAAACAACATCGCGCTGTCGTTGGAACACCAAACATGGGCATGATGATGAATGGCTTTGTTGTCAACTGTCGCCAACAATTCCCTCCATCTGCCCGAAGCGGGATCAATCTCATAGCTGTAGTTGTCGTAATAAATCTCATAAGGATAAATTCGTTTTTGCTTCCCACTATAGAAATTCATGCCATGTTTGACAGGCAACAATCCGGTCCCCGTAAGTGCAATGCGTGTTGTCTCCCCCTTGATATCATCATAGATGGCGAGTGTATCGGCATTATAAGAATAAAACTTTCTGGCAATGGGATCAAAAGAACAACCTGAGGGTGTCGGTGAACTGAATTCCACAAGTTTCTCCCAATAATACGACCGATTTATTTGCCAATTGGGATTGAACACCCTACCGGCTACTTTTCCCCTCGAATCATGAACCCGGGTTCCTGTACTTTCATTGAGAGGGATTTCAGTTCTCGTCCCGTCTACCTCGATTTCAAGGTCGGAAACTGTCACAGACGCGGTTTCCACTATATAGCGTGTAAGACCAAAATTTATTTGAGGAAGAAAATCTCCCGAATCAAGGCCAAGGTTAGTCAAAGGAAATTCTTTACCATCTATAATAGCCTTACCACCGTCCTTACTCCTGTCTATCCACACTTCCACACCAATTTTTCGGCTCAGAAGTTCTGTGCCGGTAAAACCCACGCTGCAGAATTCGCGCTCACCCTCTCGGTTGAGAGATATATAAAACATATCCTCTTCCCGGCCTTTCCACATCATCAAATTGAGCATGTTCGAAGAATCACGGTCTTTTATACCGAAAATAAAGCCGGAACTATTGACATTGTTAACCTTTAATGAAAATGATACTCTGATTTTATCGGCAGAGTTCACCTTGCTGTCAGGGTCAGGCAATATGAGTCCGGAGCGGTTGGCTATATCCGTTTCATTCCCATGAAACAACAAGCCTTGGCATCGGACTTGCGGTACGTATACTGCCACAATAATAATCAAGACTGATAAAGCTCGTATAAGTCTGTTCATTGTTTGCGTACTGTCATATTTTACTTGTCAGTAGTGATCGGCTAATTCCCAGGGGGGGGTGGACTCACGGTTTCGACCACAAATATATACAAAATTTATCGTATTTCAACTTATCAGGTTGAAATACTGATTATGGAGGGACTTTAGTTTGTTTACAAATGAGTGAAAAATAAAACAAAATACAGAGAAATTAGGAATAAAATATCTATGCTTCATATATGAAAAACTATGTCCCGTAGTTGTTTGTAATATTATGAGGAAGGTAACGTTTTCTTCCTGATTAATTTAGTTATTTGTTCAAGTTGACTTTAAGGAAGTCTTAAAAATAAAATTATGGAATTTGAGAAAAAACTGGTGGATGACCTCCACAAATATCTTGTAAGTGAAGGGAAAGTAGATGAAAAACTTCCGGAATGTCCCGATTTGGAAGATCTTTGGCGTCCTGTAGTTAAAGCCTATATACCCGACGGAGTAAAGGAATTTCAGGAATATCCTGTGTCCTCTTTAGGATGGATCATGTTCATTGGAATGGCTTTGGCAAAGTATTGGGATGTGGATTGGACAAAATATTCCGGAGAGTCGGGAGAAAGTCTTTATAAATCGCTGCGCGATGCCAAAGGTTATGACAATCTCGATGACTATATTCTTGAGGATGTCCTCGGTCTTGATAAAGAAGAGGCAGAAAAAACAGGAGCCATAGTAGGGGAGTGTGCAGCACGAAGCCTTAGCGCTCTTCAGCATTCGGGAATAGAACCGGGTACAAAAGAAGCCTCACAGGCCTACATATCAGCATTACATGCACTCTATACAATGGGCATAGCATTGGAACTTAACGCCCTCGGATACCATATGACAAAAATAGGGTAGAAGAGCCAAGAAACTGTTCTCTCATAAGTCACAGCAACTCCAATATGATCAAAGCCATAGAGGGATTCATGGTCTACACAATGATCCCGCTATGGCATTTTCATATCCATCACCCCACAACTTATTACAAAACTCAACTATTACACATTGCTCTACGATATTTCGTCCATTTGATTTATTAGATTAATCATTTCTTTAAATAAACTGAGATCATGAACTCACGACCCCGCAATATGCTTGATCGTTCATGTTGAGCCAGCGCACCATAGGTAGTGTAACTGTAGGTTTTATGATTCAGGATATTAGTAACGGATGCAGAGATTTCAAAGCGCTTACCAACATTAAATGTTAATTTGGAATCAAGCATCAGGAGGTCTTTGTAACTATTTCCTACTATGCTGTTACGGTAGTATTCTCCGCCTATATAAAAAGTTAGAATGTCACAAGGTATTAGGGCGACACTCCCCGAATAGATATAATTTGATACTTCCCGTCCTGAAAGACCTGTCATATAGAGCCACGACTTATCCCAAGTAAATCTGAGATTCCAGTTGATTATGCCGGAAATATTTCCCCTCACATCCGGATTTAAACGAAATGAGTCATTCTTGTAGGCTGTCGCAGTTCCCTGCGACACGATATTATTACTTATTCTATTGTAATTAGAATTCAGGCTAACCGATCCTCCCATGAAATCCAGTGTTTTACTTATATGTATCAGTGCAGTAGCGATTCCTGAATCAGACGGACGAGAACGGTAAGAATGAAAGATATAATCTCCTACTATGTTTTGTACCATACCGGCTTTAGACTTATTCCATCCGTAATTACCCATAGCCCTCAGGGAAAGTCCATTAAGGATGTTGGAATAAGTATAGGCTACTGCCACAGACTGTCCCGAAGTTGAATAATAGTCATCAACTCCGGCATTGAAAGACCTGTAATCGGTTAGGATTGAAGAGTCGTGAATGTCATGAAGGGAGGCGGGAGAACGGCGCAAGCTACCGCTCAGAATCATAGCCATAGATGGTGTTGGTTGATATCTCATCGTTAATGAGGGAGAGACAAAATATTCTACTCTATTACTTATACCTCCTGAAAAAAAATAGGAATAAAAATTGACAGGTATATCAAACGTAAGACCTATTTTTCTATGATTCCATTCTAATTTCGGTGAAGCAAATACACGCAAGTAGTTAGTAGTCAGTTCCTCTCCGTTTGATTGTCCTAAAATCTCCAAACCAAATAAATCCGTATTCAGGTTACGCAGATAAGCTGATATACCGGCATTTAGAGATAGATACAAGGGTTTGAATACAAATCCCAAGGCAGCACGTTCATCTGTAAAGAACGCATTTTGTTTTATACGTTCTCCGTAATTTTCATCATTGCGGACCACTTTCAGTTTTTCAGGGAGCGAACTCCATTTATTACGGCTTGTAAATGTAACCAACTTGTTATTATTGAAACGTTTGATAACTTTCAATAAATTGTTAACATAACCTTCCCTTCTTTCTGCATGCTGGGAATTATTAATATTACCTTTTACATCTAAGCTGCGGCTATCCCATGAAAAATCGGCATTGAGAGTATTGTTAAGAAAATAATATTTTTCATTCACCTCGTATGAAAACTTTCCTGTGACCGCTTTTTTATGTGCAAGAGAGTTGATATCTTCAATAATTACCTTATCGCCGGAATCAAGGAAATAAGTTGTCTTATTAATGACCCCGGAGGTCACTCTATCTTGGTTATAGTCTACTTGAAACTTAATTTCCCCATTCTTCTTGGTTTTATAAGATGGCTCGAAGATACCATCCATGAGCGGTTTAAATAAGTCCTGCTTCTTTGTAGGTTAGGTACAGCTACGGTGGAAAGGGAGATATAGCCTTTCAGATTCTCATCTCTATTATCGGAAGTGAAATCTATAAGTTGATCGGAAAGATTACGGCCCGTGTTGTTACCCTTTAACGTAGTAATCATTTGGTAGTTACCTTTAATCATCATGGTGAATATATCACCTTGCCATAGGCTTCCACACGGTTGTTGAGACCATCCGCCACCCAACATACCATGAACAAGAAAAGTAGCTTTAGCCTTATTTTTCATTTTCAGATTAATTGCTGCCTGCTCTGAGAAACTTAGCCCTCTTAAAACTTGCATGGGCTCATGTTTCTCCATCACTTCCACAGCCCCGACATCGTCATGGGCTATTCCATTCGTTGCTACTCCATATTTTCCTCCAAGAAGGTCATTTCCTTCTATATAAAATTTATTTATATCCGTGCCTTGATACTGTATCTTACCATTATTAGCCACGTCAATCCCAGGTAACCTCTTTAGTACATCGCCTATTGTTCGGTCTTGCTTTTGGGCAAAACTACCGACATTGTATACTATTGTATCACCGTTTTGACGTATTTTATCGGCTTTGACTACGACCTCTTCCAATCTCATAGCTCCAATCTCCATGGGTATGCTTATTGGCTGCCCATCAAATCTCACGACTTTGGAATATGGTTGATAATTCATCATAGTAGCACTTATCACAATACTGTCAGCTAATTCCTTTGTCTTAATAGAAAAATTTCCGTTTTCGTCAGAAGAAGAATATCCAATAAGTTTTCCATTAAGGTTCTTAACTATTATATTAGATCCCACTACCGGCTGGTGAGAAATTTTTTCGTAAATATCACCATGAATTAGAGCCTGTGCCATAAGTAACGGACAGCCAATCAAAAACATGAATAATAAACTAAGATCCCTACTTTTCTTCATGGGGATAATCGGTTTCCTCAAAATCATAGTTTGAATGGGGTTTATGAGCCCTTTTCTTTGCCTTTGAAGGATCAAGACCATATTTCCCTGACATAAAGATTTTATACCCAAGGTCTTCATGAAGAGCTTTGTACTTTCTTTGGAGAGCCTTTATCCTTTCAGACTTTGTATGGCCAGATCCCGGATGGAAATCCTTAACGTATCCTATACCCTCTGTTTCCACAGAAACTGCCTCATACCTGTAATCCTGCCGCAAGTCTTCGGCAAGAAGGATAAGACCCGGTAAGCCCCAGAGTTTCCAAGGACCATCAGATATCGGTATCTCAGGTGTGAAGTAGACTTTCCAGTTTCGTCCCCTAAAACTACATGTTGCCATTATGCACTCATAGTTTAGCATAAGAGCCGTAGAATCGGGATATACTTCCCAGGCAGGCTTTTCAAGAGACTCCGGTATCTTCCAGCCCATCAAATCAAAACGGTCATATGTGATCAGGGCTCCCTCACTAAAATTCTTGAACACCGCATCTCTCGGAAGACGGTAATGTCTCCTTGATGCCTCCCTGTCATCCCATAATGCGTGGCGGTAGGCTTCATTCTTGCGGATGATGGAATCCTCCTTAACACACTCTTCATTGAAAAATGAACTGATATTGTTTCCTATTTTAAGAGTCATCGGATACCTTTTGAAATCCCCGAGACGGTCAAGAGTATCAGTCACAATTGTTCTTTCGTATACCACCTTGACCAAAGCTTTTTCAATTATTGTATCGGTTTTGGCAGCCGACAGATTCAAACCACATTGCAGCCACACCAAGATGCCCAACGCAATTTCCCAACACATCCTGACTGTCTGTTTTTTTCTCATATTATAACTTTATCAGTTTAAAATTTTCGGACTAAAGTTATATTCAAATTTATGGTAACGGATAAAAAATGAGTTCAGTTTTTGTTCAGAAATTAGTGACCGAACAAAAACCGAACTATAAATATATTATATAATATTCTTATAATAAGTGAATTATATCATCAACAACATTAAGTTCCATCTTCTTGTCAAATAGCTTCAACCCAAGGACGTCTTTTCTATACACAATGGTAGATTTCGCCCTATCAACCAGGCAAGAGATATTAGTAGAGCTGATTCCACATTTAATCAGAAGCACAAGATGAAAATCTGTCGGTTTAATTTTACCACCTGCAAGGATATTGATTCGCTTTTTTAAATTGGGATAACTTTTAAGCACCACCTCCTCAAGCTTACTCCAAAGAGGATTGTTTTCCGTTAGAATACGGTTAGTGCGTACATATTCACAAAGTTGATGGTAAGCTTCAGAGTCTAATATAGCATAAGGAACTGATTTTGAGGGTACACCGGTCTGTCGGAGAGCAAGAATTTTCTCTCTCATATCTGCCTGCATATTTTCCATCTTAACCGCATTCCCTACTAAAAAACACTCTTGCAAATTAATCGGCTGGAAGCCTTCTATCAACTCCCTCTTTTCGAGGGAATCACAAAGCATGCTCACATATCCAATTGTCTGAGGCATTTCTAATAATTGCGATTCATGCCTATTTCGTGATAATAACAAGAAAATTCCCATTATTAGCAATAGAAACACGCTGCCTCCAAGCACACAGTATAACCTACGGTTATCTGCTTGCGCCGGCAGCATTTTACTTTCGTGTATGTAATAGTTGTAAAAAGAATTTTGAATCAGTGCTTCCTGATTTCCGTTTATAAGGATAGATCTCTCCATCTCATCCCAAAACTCATTGAGGTGGATTCTCAGACTGTCAGGCGATACAAATTTTTTTAATTCCGGAGAAAACATGAGCCCATATCCATATTTTCTATTTGTAGAACCGGTCATGTTAAGAAGCTTGTTGGCAAATAACAAGGCTGAGTCGGGCATTTCCGCTTTTCTATATATTAAACCAGCGTATGAGAGAGTCATGGCATTACTGAATAAGATGGAATCCCGCAAGGAGCTATGGATGAAATACAGAGCTGAGTCTATATCCTCCGCATTATATTTCAGGGCACCAAGATATACATTATGCCTGGATGTATCTGAAGGCGATATGAGAGCTCCAAGCTTTTTTGCCTTCTTAATATTATTAGTTGACAGGATATATTCCTGCTTTTGTAAATATATGTTTGCCAGAAGTTCAGTGGCATACATAAGTTTTATGGAATCTTGGTTCGCTACGTTACACTCAATTGTCCTTTCTACATAAGGGATCGCCCTATCATATAGACGCAGTGTAGTAAACACACGGGCTGTTTGCCATAATATATTTCCCTTCAAGGTCACATCTTTTCCCGTCTCCCCAAACTTGTCTAAGGCAGTATGATAGTAATTTAAGGCAGTTAAAAAGTCACCCATATCATGATAGACCCTTCCTGCGTAATACAATGCCTCGGTATATCTTCCAAAATGCTTATTATTTTCTTCGTAACCGATCACTCTCAATATGAGGCTGTCGGAGGTGTGCTCTATAAATGCCCTCTCTTTTGACTTTATCAATAAGAAGTCATAATAATGTCTATCCGGATCCGACAGACGGTGGCAATTGATAGACACAAGCGAGTCAAGCGCTTCTTGTGGAGAATGCGATATCAGTTCTTCTATAGCAACCAGGCGCGGATCAGGGGGAGGGTGATTGCCACAACCGGAGAAGAATATGGAAAATAGAAAAAGTAGGATTATACCGACAATCATATAGGGAAACTATTTGGTTGAAATTCACACTATCTGCAAGATTTCCCCCAAAGGTAAATAAAAAATCGCATTTATTATTTATATTTGCATAAAGAATTCTGTATATAGTCACATAACGGAATGTTGTAGAGTATTATGAATTTCAAAAATAAATCTATGAAACTATTTTCACCCCTTGTTGGCTTGGCTGTAGTGATGCTGTCTGTACCTGCTTTCGGACAGGCACACCGGCAGCCCAAGTTTAGAACTGATGTGCCCCGTGACTCCATAATTCTGAGTGATCCGGCAATCCTGGCAGACAAAGCTACCGGGACATACTATATGACAGGAACCGGAGGAATGCTTTGGAAAAGTAAGGATCTTGAAAAATGGGACGGTCCGACAAAAGTGACAATTCCTGATTCACTTTCATGGACCGGGGCAAACCCTGCAATATGGGCTGCTGAACTCCATAAATATGACGGCAAATATTATTATTTCGCTACTTTCACCAATGAAAAGACACGCCTTCCGGGAGATTTACCCAGAAGAAGTTCTGCAATTTTCTCATCCGATAGCCCGGAAGGTCCCTATACTCCGATAGCTTCCCGGAGCCAGACACCCGAAGAGAAACTGACTCTCGACGGAACATTCTGGGTTGAAGACGGTGTCCCCTATATGGTATATTGCCACGAATGGCTACAGAACAATGACGGGACGGTTGAGATGATTCCTCTCACTTCAGATCTTACAAAAGCCACCGGCGAACCAGTGCTTCTATTCCGTGCTTCCGAGTCCCCATGGAGCAGGGAGAAGATTGATGGTAAAGTTGGTCCTAACCGTGTCACCGATGGGCCTTGGCTGTTTCGTACCGGGACAGGGAGACTGGGCATGATATGGACAAGCTGGATATACGATGTCTATACTCAAGGTGTGGCATATTCTGAAAGCGGGACACTCGCCGGTCCGTGGATACAGGAGCCGGAGCCGATTACTCCGCCCAATTTCGGTCACGGAATGATATTCACCGATTTTGATGGGCGGACACTGCTTTCCTGCCATTCCCACCGTGTTGGTGAAAAAGGACGATACATTAGGGTTCCACACTTATTTGAGATCGATCTTTCAGGTGATAAATTAGAAGTAATCAGACAACTCTGAACACATTAAGATCCCGACTAATAGAAAATCAGTTTGTCGGAGGTCGCAGCAGAATATGAAATATCCCCTTTACCGGTTTTGTGAAAGGGGATATTTCGTATGGAATCTCAAACTATTATCTTTGTCCTGTTTTATAGAATTCAAGTATGCGCGAGCGCAGAAGGTATTCATAATGCGCCTGTATACGGTTGATCTCTGTTTTATATAAGTTATTCTTTGCCTGTTCATAATCAGCCTGTGTAGCACGTCCGAGATTGAACCGTTCACGGGTTGATTCAAATGAAAGATTAGTCTTCTGCAGGGTTTCCTCAGAGGTCAGGTAACGCTCACGAGCTCCCTTCGCCTGATAGTATGCCAACTGAATCTCTCTGTATAGATCTGTTTCCCTCTGCTCTAAGGTAAGTTCGGCATTAACTTTCTGGAGTTTTGCCCTACGGATACTATTACGGGTATTGAAAGCATCAAAAATGGGTATTCTTAACGAAAAACCGAGATACGTTGAAAAATTATGCTTCATCTGCGAACCGAAACTCTCTCTCGGCATTCCGCTAACGGTATAGAAACTTGAGCCGAGCCCTGCATTGAAACTCAATGTTGGAATATATCCCGTTTTTGCCAAGGATATATTCTCATTGGCAACCCTTACAGCCTGACGAGCTCCAAACACACTATTATTGATGCCCATGGCTGAAGCATATACCTCATCCGGACCGGGAATAACAGGAATACTCTCGGGCAGGGACAGGATATCAAACTCCTCCACAGTAGGCAATTGAAGCATGTTGGCAAGGTTTACAAGTGCCGTCTGAATCTCATTGTCAGAAGTCACTACCTGAAGCTGATCCTGTGAGGCCACAGCCTCAAGATCATAGAGTGTGGCTTCGGCAACTTTACCCGCCTGAATAAGAGCCTTCTGACGTTCTACTTCAAACGCCGACAATTCAGCCTGCGAACGTGCACTCTTCGCTACCTCCTTACAATAGAGCACCTGCAGATACTGCGACATAATGTTCAATGCAACGTTATCCTTTGTCGATTCATTCTCCAGAACATATTGCTGAAGAGACATCTCCGCGATTTTCACACGCTTATAGGCCGCAGTGCCCTGAAAGAGCGGAAGACTCATACCTACGCTCCATGAGGAACTGGTGGTATTACGGTTGGCATAAGTGTTTTCAGCCGTAAGACCCCTTCCGAAACTGATAGACTCGGATACAGAACCATCAAGTGTGGGAAGATATCTGTCTTGGGCTTCTTTGATGGAGAGTTCACCTTCATTTATTCTCAAAACCTGTTGTCTGACATTGATGTTATGGGTCAGCGCATATGATATGCAGCTGTCAAGCGACCATACTTCCGCATCGGCAACAAAAGGGACAGCAGTAAGGCAAACAGCAATTATCGTTTTATATAATCCTTTCATTTCTCAAAAAATCTTAGTTCTTCTCAATATTTCCGCGGAGTGGAGTAGTTTTCGTAATACTGTCTGACTTAACTTCCACTACGAGACCATTAGATATGCCTACCTTTATCTCTTTACGTTTAAACTGTTGTTTTGGAACGGAATCGGTCAGAATATAAACGTATGCCTTATCAGCCTCATATTCCACTATGCTCTCTGACACGGCAAGAACACTGTCAACTTTTTCAAGTATCACACTTGCATTGGCACTGTAACCGGCACGTAAGTTTGAACTTTCAGCCTCTGAGAGAGCAGCCTTCACTTCAAAAGTATTCGCACCGTTATCATCAGAAGCCATAGGTGCAATCTTCTCTATTACAGCCGGATAATCAGAATTTGCCACTGCACCCACTGATATTCTCACGTTCATACCCTCCTTAAGCAAATCTACTTCAGTTTCATCCACTTTCCCTTTGAAAATTAGGTCGGTCATATCTGCCACCTTAGCAATTGTAGTTCCATCGTTGAAAGTATTAGCCTGAATTACAGAAGAACCAACCTTTACAGGCACTTCAAGCACCACTCCTGTCACCGTTGAACGTACGAGCGTGTTTGAACCCTGGGCATTGGCAGCCGACACTCCGTCGCGAACAATAGTAAGCTGGTCTTTAGCCTGCTCAAGATCCTTGCGGGCACGTGCAAGTGCAGTCTCATCTGTTTCGAATTTTTCACGGCTCTCATATTTCTTCTCATACAGTTCACGCGTACGATTGAAAGTACGTTCAGCCTCTCTTAGAGCGATTTCAGCCAACTCAACGCGGCTTTCTGCTGAAGAAAGCTGCGATTCTTCAGGGATAACCTTAATTTTGGCAATGATATCACCATTATTGATATGATCACCGGCTTCCACAAGAATCTCGCTGATGATTCCGGAGATCTGAGGCTTAATATCTATCTCGTCTCTGGGTTCTATTTTTCCGGTAAGAACAGTAGTACGTTCTATGGATTCTACCGTTGGATAATTGAGGGTATAGACCTCCTCTTTTGCTTTAGAATTTTGATAAAGATAGAAGAAGGTGCCGATGAAAACAATGCACACAATCACTATCAGAAGGATTTTGAAAAACTTTTTCATATTGTCGGGATAATTAATTAGCTGTAATAAAGGATTTTTTATCAGTTATAAGTAAATTTTCGGAAGTTCTCTATTTATCATTAATAGCTTCCACAGGTTTGATCCGCATAGCTTTTATAGATGGGATTAGACCGGCAAGCGTTCCGAGCAAAACAAACAGGCCCAATATACTGAGTGCGGCGGTGAAGCTCATTTGGAAATGAGCCTCCATAACTGCGTCTGCCGGATTATTGCTACTGTGAAGCACTCCGAGCACTAATGCGGCGAAGCAAATGCCGGCAATTCCCGCAATTAATGTCAGGGCAATTCCTTCGCTCAGCACTTGTACGATTATATCGCGCGGCTTTGCTCCGATAGCTCTTCTGATGCCTATCTCTTGCGTACGTTCCTTCACTATGACCCACATTATATTGCCAATTCCGATAACTCCGGCAAGCAATGTGGAAAGGCCAATAAACCAAGCAAGAAGGTCAACTCCTGTAAAGAGCACGTCAACTTGCTCAAATTCTTCAGCTATATTGATGACCCAAGAAGCAGCCTTATCATCCGGATGTATGCCGTGACGACGGTATATTACCGATTGCATTCTCGGAAGTAACTGAGTCATGTTGGCTTTCGGTTTTCCTGTGACAAGGAGAAAATCTATCGTATTCCCATATCCCCTCGATCTTCGGAAGGTAGAAGAAGGTATTACTACAGATTCATCCATGCTTCCGTTGATTTTGATTTCTGACACGTCTCCGGCAACTCCAATTACAGAATATGCCATTCCTGCAACCTCCACTACTTTCCCAAGAGGATCCTCCCCGTCAGGGAAGAGCTGCGCCGCAACTTTCTTACCTATCACAGCCACTCGTCGTTCTCCCTGCACATCGGCTTCGTTGACAAACCTTCCTGAATATAGCTTAGGTTGTAAAATTTTAGTATAATCTGCTTCGGCACCCATAATCTGCCCTGCAAACGAATTCTTTCCATGTTTTATGCTGCCGGAAGAACTGAAAGAAGGCACAACAGCATCGAATTCAGGAAATGATTGCTTTATAAGAGCTACATCAGTCATATCCATCTGCCAATAGCGTCCTTTCTGATAACCCTTGTAGGGGATTGAAGTCTGATTAGTCACCATGCCACCGGTATTAGTAGCGAACCCAGCAAAATTACGTTTTAAAAGATCTTCACCTCCGCGAGCCCCTCCCGTAAGCATTGCCAGCATAGCCACACCCCAGAAGATGCCGAAGCCGGTGAGGAAAGTGCGGGTCTTGTTGCGCATCAGTGTGGCACCGATCTCTTTCCAGTTTTCAATATCGAAAATAGTCAGTTTCATATTATTTTCCGGTTTATTCGTCTCGCAATGCTTCGACCGGTTTAACCTTTAATGCTTTAAGGGCAGGGAATAGTCCGGCAACAGCACCGGAAAACACTAATACTGCCATCACTTCGAGTGCTATGGCGATACTTACTGTCGGATTCGTCATAACTTCTGCAGGAATTACCAAAGTAAGTAACTGGGTGACAATCATACCCAAGACTATTCCGATATATCCGAAAAGCAATGTTATTCCAATAGCCTCAGCTATTACCTGAACCAAAATTTTATATGGTTTAGCCCCAATGGCACGTCGGATGCCAATTTCATGGGTGCGCTCCCTCACTGTCACAAACATTATATTGCTTATGCCTACTATGCCGGTCAGAAGTGTCAGTATGCCCAACACCCATACACTCGTGTCAAGAATCACCATAGCTTTCCCGGCGGTTAGAGAATTGTTGAAACGGTTGGATATGTAAACGGCATTCTCATCCTCCGGATCAAAATTATGAACGTTAGACAAAGTGTTACGGATAGCTGTCTCAGCCTCAGTACCGTCTTGTTCGGTTTTTACATTTTTAAGCGATACGGTCAGTGATCCGAGATCTTCACGGTCTTTGGCAAGCATTCTTGCGGTCGTAAAAGGAATATACATCTGTCGGTTCCACCGGCTTTCGTATACTCCGACAACTTTAAACGATAACCCCATGCATTCAACATAGCTACCGAGTGCCCCGTTCCCGTCAGGGGGAAACAGCTGTTCGGCATAATATTGAGGAATCACAATCACCTTTGCCTTATCATTTAGATCTCTGTTGTTCAAAAGGCGTCCTCCTTTCATACTATCTATGTAACTTGAGTTGAATGCTTCAGGAAAAACTCCCACGTAAGAACTGTTCACTTTTGCTTTAGGAGTAGATATATTGCCGCTCCCGGAAATTTGGGAAATAACCTTTTCGACATATTCAGAATTATTCTGAGGTAAAATCATCATGTCTCGATCCTTAAGGTATACCCGTCTGCCTTCTCGGTTTCCTCGGTAGGGTTTGGAAGTGCGTCCGCTCCATACCCTTATTTCTGCATTATTACGCGACATCATTCCCTCTTGGAAACTATTAGTGAGACCACGTGCAAGACTCAGCAATACAATTAGCATAAACACACCCCATGTCACTGCTATGCCCGTCAATGCCGTACGCAGTTTATTAGTGCAGATAGTCTGCCATATTTCTCTTAAAAGATCAATCATGTAAGTCGTTGGTTAGAGATTCGCTATCGGAAATCGTAAACACGTCTTCTACGGATTTTTCCACCGGGTTATGGGCCACGGGGTGTCCGTTATGGTCAACTAAACCATTTGGCACGATAACACCGTCAGAAATGCGTATAAGACGGTTGGTTTGCTGGGCTACCCCGGGATCATGAGTTACGATTATTATGGTTTTACCCTCTTTCTCGTTAAGCTCCCTGAAAATATCCATCACATCGTGAGATGTCTTACTATCGAGAGCACCGGTAGGTTCGTCGGCAAGTATAATCGAAGGATCAGTGATCATAGCCCTGGCAATGGCAACCCTCTGTTTCTGACCTCCGGAAAGTTCTCCCGGCAGATGATGGGCCCTGTCGGCAAGTCCCATCTTCTCGAGTTGTTCCATAGCAAGGCGGTTACGCTTCTTCCTTCCTACTCCCTGATAAAAAAGTGGCAGCGCTACATTTTCTACCGCATTCTTATAATTAATCAGATTGAAAGACTGAAATACAAAACCGATCATCCGGTTTCGGTATTCGGCAGCCTTATTCTCACTGAGATTCTTTATCAAAGTATCGCCTATATAGTATTCTCCCGAATCATAGTTATCGAGAATACCAAGAATATTCAGTAGCGTAGATTTTCCGGAACCGGAAGCACCCATTATAGAAACCAGCTCACCCTTATATATGTCGAGGTTGATGCCTTTGAGCACATGGAGCGGCACAGCACCGAAATATGTTTTGTTGACGTCTCGCAGACGAATCATTTCTTCGTTCATAACTCAGGTATTCTTATTTTGATGTAATAAAACTACAGTAGCTCGCCTAAAGGTTATCCTTTCTTACGCTTCTGTTATTTGATATTACAATTTTTCATATTTTTATTGTTATCGACTCGTACTAATATTCTCATTTTCAAATTGGGTCCATTGCTCTGTCTTGCCTCATCCTTGTAATAGAAATTCATCCATTTTAAAGAAATAAGCTTAGATCTATGGTGTACTACAATATTAGTACACTGCAAAAGTAATACTTTATTTTAATTCCTACAAATAAAAAATAAATATTTTTTTATATGGAAGAACTTTATTGTAAAATTTAGACATATCTAATTAGCATACAAATGATTATTAAAATCAAATTTCTTTTACATCCTTTGATATTTATAATTAGCGCCGGTGTATGACATGACAATGATTCTAAGAGCGGTAATATCCTTTTTTGATTGATAGCATATCAGCTCTTGGTCAACCATAGACGTATCCATGAGATATAGCAAAATTCATCATTGCCTCATTTAACCATTTCATATGCCTTTATTAGGTTGTCACTATTAAGACGTAACTATATTCGGATAGTTTCATTTTTTCTTAAAAAAATGACTTTCCCGTGTAAATAATTTTATTAATCGGAGAGCAGTTAAACGAAAAGTAAGAATACAGAGTGAATTATTCTATGTAAAATTTGTTTCAATACAATATTTTAAATACCGCCTGAACCTTTTATTAGATGTAATTGAATGGGAACAAAAAATGGGGATCTTACTTTATATACCACTTTAGCAGCTAAAAAATGCTAAAAATGAAAAATGGGTAAGAATAAAGGGAAAAATGGTTAGATAATTTAACAAATTGAATGTATATTTGCATTATTAAGTAACTTTTTCAAATGACCCATCATTAGGGTTATTATTTGCTCAACTTTGGAATTGCTTATATTTCTATAATTTCTGTCTATTCGTGATTCTGAAAGTTGTTTAATCTCTAACTATCTCTGACATTCATTACACACTTTATTCAAATGAAGAAATATATATTTTTCGCATCATCACTGCTCATATCTTTAGGAGCATATGCCCATAATTATTCTAAGGTTCCGAGCTCGGAGCAGCCAGCGCAACCCGGCAATGAGACCCCGGCTAAGGTTTATTTCACTAAAGACATCACTCCCGAATCTCTTGTGGAAATCTATAAGGCTCTCGGCGCAGAGCCCACAGGGAAAGTGGCAGTAAAGATAAGCACGGGAGAATCTTCTCAAAGCAATCATCTTTCTCCCGAGCTAATCAAAGATCTCGTTAAGGAAGTGAACGGAACTCTGGTAGAATGTAATACTGCATACGGTGGCAACCGATCCAAAACAGAAAACCATCTTAAAGCCATCAAAGAACGTGGTTACGACAAGATTGCAGAGGTAGATATCATGGACAGTGAAGGTTATATTGACATTCCTGTACAAGACTCAACATGGATTAAGTTTGATCGCGTAGGGAAAAATCTACAGAATTATGACTATCTTGTGAACCTTGCTCACTTCAAAGGTCATGCCATGGGTGGCTTCGGGGGCGTCCTCAAGAATCAGAGCATAGGCATTGCTTCAAGCGATGGCAAAGCTTATATTCACACTGCCGGTGCACACGACGACATGGCGAATGCTTTCAAAAATCCCCACGGTCAAGATGCTTTTATAGAGTCTATGGCAGCCGCCGCACAGGCCGTGCATGATTATTTCAACG
The DNA here is from genome assembly GCA_964640365.1 of uncultured Sangeribacter sp. Classification (GTDB taxonomy): domain Bacteria; phylum Bacteroidota; class Bacteroidia; order Bacteroidales; family Muribaculaceae; genus Lepagella. The sequence goes on from CAZXHO010000001.1 coordinate 27,518, forward strand.
GAAAAGTTATCTACATAAACGTTATGAATAATCTCTCAGTGGATTGTGACTGCGATGGTCATCCTCATGCTCCCGAAATGAAAGATATCGGCATCCTTGCTTCTCTCGACCCGGTTGCTCTTGATAAAGCATGTGTGGATCTTGTGTTCAACTATCCTTCAGCAGACGGAGACAATGCCCAAGCCCTACAGGAAAGAATTAATACCCGCCACGGCACTCATATAATTGACCATGCCGAAGCAATCGGACTCGGGACAACCAACTATGAACTCATTACCATCGAATAAAACCCAATTCAAGTAATCCTTAAGGCTTAATAAAACCACGGGATTACTCAAGAAGAGAGGGGAGAGGCAAGTGGAGCTTGTGATTCCTTATAGAGCATCAGCCTCTCCTTTTCTTTTTATTTTAGAATAACTCCAATTTAATATTATAGCTATGAGGAAGCGACTTATCTTCTATGTCTTAGTTTCCGTAATGTGGAGTGTTTCCGCGATTCCGGTAAGTGCCCAAAATCCTTATTTGCCGCTTTGGGAATACATCCCTGACGGAGAACCCTACGTGTTTGAAGATCCAGATAAACCCGGCGAATATCGTGTCTATATCTACGGTTCTCACGACTCACTTATCAAAGAATATTGTGGTAAGGAACAAGTGGTCTGGTCAGCTCCCGTCAACGATCTGAACGCATGGCGCTATGACGGCATAATATTTATTTCAGATAAGGACCGAGACGGAAAACCTTTGCATGAAGACGGGAAAGGAGATGTGCTTTATGCTCCTGACGTAGCGGTTGTGACAGAAGCTGACGGCTCGAAAACCTATTATCTGTATCCAAACAACCAGGCTGGAGGAAGACAAGGAATGGTGGCAAAAAGCAAGCGCCCTGACGGACCATTTGAAGTCTGCAATTGGAGTGCCGATGATCCTGCTGTCACAGACGGTGTGCTTCGCTTTGACCCTGCCGTCTTCGTAGATGATGATGGAAGAGTATACGGGTACTGGGGATTTACCGAATCGTTTGCTGCAGAACTTGACCCTAACACCATGGCAACCGTTAAGCCCGACACCGAAATCGTAGAATTTATGATTCCGGGCATGAATCAGGATAAACTGTATAAGTTTTTCGAAGCCTCTTCAATTAGAAAGATTAAAGATAAATACGTCTTCGTCTATAGTCGCTTCACTCATCAGGGAGATTTTGGTCTTCCGGCATCCAATTACACTCTTGCCTATGCTTACTCCGACAATCCGCTCGGTCCCTACACCTACGGAGGTACCATAATTGACGGCAGAGCAAGAGGTAAAAACGAGAACGGAGAAGTGATCCCCACGGCATATCCGGCAGGCAATACCCACGGAAGTATCTGCGAAATTGACGGAAAGTGGTGGGTATTCTACCACCGCCAGACCGGAACCAACGAATTTTCCCGCCAGGCAATGGTGGCACCCATTGAGGTAACTGTAGAAGAGGGCCCCGGTGGAAAGGTTACTATCTCAGAAGGAGAGGTTACCTCTGAAGGTTTCACCACAACAGGATTAAATCCTCTTTATAAAACTCCTGCCGGGCTTGCCTGTTATTTGGTTGGTCCTGAAAAGTCGTATAATGATTTTCCCAATTTCTATTTTTCCGGGCCTTACATTCGTGCTACATATTTTGATCCTGCCTCTTACGAGGGACCTTTCAATCAGAAAATGCCCTTTGATCCTGTTGTCAACAATACTTCCGGTTCAACCGTAGGCTATAAATATTTCGATTTCTCTAAGATTGATCCTTCTAAACCAACAGAATTCCTTTGTCACCTTGTTCCCGGAGGAATAGAAGGAACTGTCACTATCCTTGCCGGTAACCCTTATAAGAGCAAAGGGGGGAAGGAGATTGGGAAGTTCGAAATAAAGGGAGACATGCCGGCCACTCTCACCGAGATCCGCACTTCTCTAACCGGGATGTCAGCCCTATCCGGGAAGCAGCCTGTTTATCTTCTCTTTGAGTCTCCGGAAAAGGGAAAATCAATCTGCGATCTTTACGATCTGCAATTCCTACAGTAAAACCTAAAATTTAACAATCTAAAATAAACAATATATAAAATAATCTTAGACTCAGCCTTATAAACTATCCGCATATAGGATTTTCAGGCTTCTTCTTTATTCTTTTTCTTAGATGAAGATGTGGTTTTTACCAGAAGAATGCTTGCCTCGTAAAGCATCCACATCGGAAGCGAAACCACGAGCAGAGTAAACACGTCGGAAGTAGGTGTAATGATAGCGGCAACGATCAAAATTATTACGATGGCATGTTTCCTGTATTTGCTCATGAAAGGTGCGGTCAAGAAGCCCAATTTTCCAAAGAGCCACGCTAATACCGGCATCTCGAATACAAGTCCGAGCGAAAGGCACATCAATATCAGTGTAGACATGTAAGAATCCAAACTGATTAGATTCTCCACATCGCTCGCAACCTGATAAGTGCCAAGAAACCGGAAGGTAAGAGGAAAGACAAGGAAATAACTCACCAAAACCCCGATTATAAACATCACATAGCCGCTTCCGACAACACCGACGGCATATTTCTTCTCATCTGCATAAAGGGCAGGGGAGACAAATCGGAATAACTGATAAAGAATGTAGGGAGATGCACAGAGCACACCCGCACACAGCGCTGTTTTCATATGAATGATAAACTGCTGGGCAAGCCCTGTATTTATCAGCTGAACGGAAAAACCTGTGGCATCTTCATTAGAAAATATACCGCCAAGATAAGAAAGCCAACGGTAGGTGATGAAATCTGAACTTTCGGGAGCAAGGACAATGTTAAACAGTTGCTCCTTGAATATGAATGCCACAACACCGAACAGCACAACAACAGCAACCACCTTGACGAGCACCGAACGGAGCGCGTCAAGATGGTCCCAAAATGTCATTTGTGCCGAGTCGGAAACCTGACTCATTCTTTATCTTTTACAGTTTCCTTTATATCTTTCTCAACCTCATTAATTCCCTCTTTAAACGACCTTACACCTTTGCCAAGTCCTTTCATGAGTTCGGGAATTTTCTTACCACCGAAAAACAGAAGTACAACGAGTGCGATAAGCAGAATCTCAGACATGCCAAGTCCGCCGATAAATAACAGCATATTCATTTTATTTCTTTATTAACCAATTAATTACTAACCATCCCCCGATAATCTGAAGAATCATTCCGGGGATTCCTATTCTAAAGTCCTGAAGCGCAACAAAGAGATCACCTTTCAAGATCCATTCAGCACAAGTGCCTATAATCTGATAGGTGAGAACCACCACGAGTAGCTGCCATAAAGCCGCAGCATGAAATTTATGTGCAAAATAACCTGCTGAAACGGCAAGAATAACAGATTTGATCATGATTGCCGGAAGTCCTGCAGCGGCAGGCATACCGAAAAATAGAGAATTCACCAATGGAGAAGCTATAGCCGTGAGTAGTCCGACACGCCAACCATACTTATAAGCTGCCACCAGTGTGAAGAAGTATATAGGTAGCCATGTCACTCCACCTTGAGGAATCTGATGGAACAACTGGGGCATCACTACATTTCCTATAACGAAAAGTGTGGCAAACAGATAGGTTCTGACATTATTATAGCCAAGCGAATAAAGTTTCAAAGTATTTTGCATAATCTCATCTATTTATTTTTTTAATTGAAGTTTCTCGATAAAATCTGCTATCAGGGGGAGACATTCCTCTGGGGTCAGACAATCGCCACATAAGGTTTCCACGGGACATACCCCATCACCTTTTCTATTGATGATATGTGGAACCAAAGTGCCGTATGTCACTTTGACTCCCGCATCTTCGAAAAGTTTTAAAGCCGGTTCACTCACCACTTCTCCATACACTTTCCTGACACCTCCGATTATCATAAGGGCTGCCGCACCTTTCCCTATCACTTTGTCAGCAGCCTCTGCTCCTTTCATAAAGGCAGGATCCTCATTAAGGAGCTTGAACAGATCCGACACCCCTCTGCCGTCAAAAGTACGGATCTCACCGTTACGCATCACCAGTGAGTATGCCCCGGCAAAAAGAATTTCTTTCAGCTCCTCCATCAGACAGTGTTCTGTTTAAGTTCTTCAACATATTTGTCGATTCTCTGAAGCTGCTTGGGTATCTTAATGTTCTGCGGACAATGGGGACCGCACTGATTACAGCCTATACAGTGGCTTGCCTGACGAAGCTTGGGAACACTACGGTCATAACCCACAAGAAATGCCTTGCGTGCCTCACGATAGTTGTCCGCCTGACTGCTTTCTGCCACTTGGCCTTGATTCACACACTTATTATAGTGTGCAAAAATAGCAGGTATATCGATACCATAAGGACATGGCATACAATATTTACAGTCCGTACAAGGAACCGTGGGATATTGCACAATCACGCTTGCCGTATCATGCAGATAATTTATCTCATCTTCAGAAAGGGGTTTGAGAGGACAATAAGATCTCAGATTGTCCTGAAGATGTTCCATATAGGTCATGCCGCTCAACACAGTAAGCACTTCGGGATAAGTTCCGGCGAAACGGAAAGCCCATGAAGCTACACTACGGTCGGGTTCCTTCTGTTTAAGGCGAGCCACAACGTGGTCAGGGACATTCGACAAGCGGCCGACGAGCAACGGCTCCATGATTACCACAGGAATATTCCTTTTCTCAAGCTCTCCATAGAGATATGCCGCGTCTGTGTTCGACGGATGTATCTCTTTAGCATGTTGCCAGTCGAGATAATTCATCTGAATCTGCACAAAATCCCATTTATACTTATCATGGTTTGCAAGCAGATAATCGAAAACGGCAACATCGCCGTGATATGAGAAACCGAGATTACGGATCCTGCCGGCTTCCCTTTCCTTCATGAGATAGTCAAGAAGTCCGTTATCAATAAATCTCTCGTTGAGGGTATTGATCCCATCTCCTCCACCCACTGAATGAAGAAGATAATAGTCGATATAATCAGTCTGAAGTTTCTTGAGGGAATCGTGATAGAGTTTTACGGAAGAATCAAAAGTCTCTTTAGGTGAGAGATCCTTCCCCGCCACACTGAAATTAGACATTTTGGTGGCGATATAATAGGAATCACGCGGATGACGCTTTAGAGCTATGCCGGTTGCTTCTTCTGATTTACCACGGCAATATACAGGCGCGGTGTCGAAATAGTTAACACCATGCTCAATGGCATAGTCTACCAATTTATTGACCATCTCTTGGTCGATAATGTCATTTCCACCTTCCGGATCAGGCATGGTGGGCCAACGCATACATCCGTAGCCGAGTATTGACACCTTGTCGCCGGTGTTGTGGTTGGTGCGGTATGTCATTTGATCCGTAGGTATTTCTCCCAACTCAGAGCCGGTTGCCATAGTTGAGGATTTACCTGAGCCACAGCTTGCCAAAGAAAGAGTAGAAACTGCGGCAGTACCCATACCGAGACGCTTGAGAAATTCTCTTCTGTCGATCTCCTTACTGTTTAAAATATTCTTTTTCATTGACTGTTGTAGCTTAGATAGTTCTATGATTCTCATGACCCTCGACATAGATTGCACTGAATGGACGCGACGGACAAAGATTCTCACATGCGCCACATCCTATGCAACGCTCGATATTAACTGCAGGAATCTTGACAGACTCTTCATTATCGGGATCAGACGGAATCATCTGTATCGCACCCACGGGGCAATGGCGGGCACAGTTACCACATTCAACTCCATCGGTCAGAGGAACACAATTCTCTTTAACCCAAACTGCGTGTCCAACTTGTATTGAAGATTTATCAGCCACTGTGATGGGAATTATAGCACCGGCAGGACATACATCCGAACATGTCGTACACTCCGGACGGCAGTAACCGCGTTCATACGAACTCTCGGGCTGCATAAGTCTTTCGAGGTCAGCCGATGGACGCAGAACGCCATTGGGACAAGATGCCACACAAAGCTGACAAGCCGTGCAATGAGATGTAAGATTGCGCAAACTCTGAGCTCCTGCAGGAACAATCGGAGTCTTTCGCACCGGAGCTTTCTTATCAATGATTTCAGCAAGACCTCCGTCAACTTTCTCCTGTGCCTTCATCGCAGCCGCTCCACCCGCAAGGGCTGTTATGGTGAGGAACTGACGCCGACCGTTATCTACTGTCGCAGCCTGTTTTTCATCTATCTGCCCAATCATATCCTGCTGTTTTCTACGCAAAGAATACGAAATTGCCTGGCGGCTGCACTTCCCTATACAATCCATACAGTCCACGCAACGTGAATAGTCGATTGTATGATTCTTGCTGTCAATACACGCTGCCTTACAGTTTCTCGCACAGAGACCGCAACCATTACACTTGGCTGTATCGATCATCGGGCGGAATAGAGAATATTTCGAGAAAAGACCCAGAACAGTGCCCACCGGGCAGATGGTATTACAATAGGTTCTTCCGTTTCTCCATGCAAGGAAACCAAGTACCACCAGAGTGACACCGGCAACAATTATAGTCACTGCGCCACGCAGCCACACATCTACCGTATAAAAGGCATAACTGTCACGGCGTTCAGCCCAATAAGCAAGGAGATTATTCCCCCATGCCCATATCGGGGCAAGGAACGACTGTGCTATTCTTCCATATGCACTGTAAGGAGCAAAGAGTGCTATAAACGAACCGATTCCCAAAACAAAAGCCACGATCATAAGCACTACCATAAGCCAACGGAGAACGGTCTTAGCCGGGGAATAGGTATATCGGTTTTTCTTACTTTTCTTGCCAAACCATGCAAATATATCTTGCATCACTCCCAAAGGGCAGATTACAGAGCAATAAACCCTGCCGAATAATAAGGTAAGTAGAATAAGACCCAGCACAACGGCCACATTCATTGCCAGAAGCGCCGGAAGAAACTGAATTTTTGCCATCCAACCAAGCCAAGCGTGGACTGTGCCGGTAAAATCCAGAAACAGCAAAGTTATGGAAAGAAAGAATATAGCTGCAAGTGCGATTCTCACATTCCGCAAGACAGATGATTTCATAATGAAAGAAAAATATAAAAAATCATGATGAAAGGTGATGCAATCACTCCAACTCAAATGCTGGACTACGTTAAATGATAAACGTAAGGCATATATTATAAATTATATCAATTTTACCTTTTCTTATACCAATATTACCGTTAAAAAATATGTAGTTTTTCAAATTTAGCCTTCGTCTCATAAAAAAGCAGTTTGCTGATACCCGTAGCCTTAAGTTAACAAATAATAATATTTCTCAATACCTCCTCCGATTTCACAAGCACTACCTCTTATTGAGCATGGGTAAAAAAACGGCAATACCGACATAAAATGTTTTTATTGGTGTATTTTTGAGTAATTATGGTGGTATACTTCAAAAACTGTTTTAACAAGACATGTCGTTTTTGTATTTTTGCTTATCA
>CAZXHO010000002.1:0-29570 GCA_964640365.1 uncultured Sangeribacter sp.
GACTGCTGGCCGTCGCGGAGCGTCAAGTCTCTGATTTGAAGTTTTCTTGCCATGTCTAAATCTCTATATTTGGTTTTAGATTTTTGCCAAAATTAATTATAAAATCCTAATTACGGAAATTTTTCCGCAAAAAGAATTCATTCATTTTAAATAAAATGTGAATTTTTTATTGGTTGAACTCAAACTTTCATATGCCCAAACCAATCATTCGACTATTTTAGTTTTTATAAAAATTTTAATATTTTTAATGAATTTATGTCACAAATTTATTATCAATGCGTCCATATAGTAAGTAAGATCAAAAATCTTTGGTTTCTATATAAAAATTGTCTAAACCCAAAAATCCCTGAGATGACAAGAATCCCTTTTTTCATTTATAATGTATCGGCAAGAATAAGCTTGTTACTTCTATTATTGATTGCAGTAGCACCCAATTCATTTGCTGAATTTAAGATCAGTGGAAAAATTTTATCTGAAAACGATTCCACACCAATTGCCGGAGCTTTATGTAAATTGATAGCAGACGGAGAGGAACTCAGATCAGTCGCCTCAGCTGAAGACGGGCTATTTTCCATAGAAAGTGATGTTCACAAAGCGTTGTTGCTTAATATTTCGGCATCCGGTTTTGCTGATTATGATATTTCCCTTGCGGGACTCAAAAAAAATACCGACCTCGGATCGATTTACCTTTCTCTTCCGGTAGCACTTCAAGAACTTGTAGTTACAACCGAAAGACGGACCGAATCAAAAGGTAAAACAATTGTCTTTCCCTCTTCAAAGGATGTCAAAGCCTCTTCAGATGCTCTTACTCTGCTTAACAAATTACAGTTAGACGGACTTCAGATCAATCCTATAAATCGGTCCATGAGCGTTTTTGGCAATAAAGTTGTCATTCTCATAAATGGAATACCATCTTCACAAGACGATGTGAATGCCCTAAATCCTAAAGATATCTTAAAAGTGGAATACTCACGATATGTACCCGCGCGGTATGCCGATTCGGGTGCAGGAGGACTTATAAATATCACTTTGAAAGAGAGGGCAGACGGTGGATCGGTGTATATTTGGGGAAGAGGCTGCCCGACAACAGGGTTTGTCGATGGCAATATAAGAGGATCTTATCATCAGGGTCCCTCCCAGTTCACTCTTTCCTATAATCCCACGTGGAGAAGCTACAATAAAGTCTACGATCACTCCGAATCAACTCTAATTGGTAATGATTTCAAAGTTGATCTATCGCAGGATGCTGTGTCTCCATTCTATTATCTCGGGAATCCAATTAACATAAGATATGTGTACCGTCCAAAAGAATCCTTCATATTCTCCGCAACCTTTAATGCCGGAATCTTCAACGACGGCAGAAGTTCTAAAGGTGATACCTATGACTCGGTGTTAGGAACTTACTACAGTAGATCCAAGTCTAAGAGCAAGAGCTTTACACCATCCCTCGACTTATACATGAGAAAAGATTTCAACGAACATAATTCGCTTGAACTGGAAGTTGTGGGTACTCTTTCAGAAACGGATTACAGGAAAACGCTTACGGACACTTTTGAATCCGGTAAAATTGATGACTACACAACAGACACGGATAATAGCAGACGTTCGCTTATTTCCGAAATTAGTTATGTACTAACTTTTGCTAACAATGCCGAGCTTTCAGCAGGCTACCAGAATACAATATCCGATAACAGCAATACTTATAAGGTTACGGAATATAAGGCTACTCAAACTGAAAATAACAATTATATCTACCTGCAGTTGTCTAAACAGGCGGGACCGGTATATCTGAGGTTATCAACCGGAGAGAAATTATTTTGGATGAGGAATGACATTAATAAACGTCATTTTATCCGCAATCTCTCTTCTGCTCTCGCATCATGGAAAATAAATTCTGTATGGAATCTCTCATATCAGTTTAATTACTCTCCGGGAATACCGGGGCTCGCCTCACTTACCGATCATCCGCAGCAGACTTCTCTCTACATGATCAGCAACGGTAATCCAGACCTTAAGGTGAGCGAATATATTTCAAATTCCTTATCTCTAAGATTCAAAAAGAATATTTGGACGGCAAGTATCAATTTCCAACAATCCCACACTGCAAATCCGACATTTTCCGATATTTCTTATATAGGCGATAAAATATTTCTTTCAAATAGCCGTAATTTTAATAGTCAACAGAATTATTTTGCATGGATTTCATTCGGCTTTAACGGACTGGCAGAGATGTTCGGTGCAAATATTTCTATCTATGACGGATATTACAAATCGAAAGGACACAACTGGTCGAACTCGCTTAATTCAATCAGCGGAAACTTGAACTTATGGTGGAACAAGGGTCCATTCACGATTAGTTACTGGCGTAATTTACCGGGGAAAAGCCTATGGGGAACCACTGTCTCCAAAGATGAAAACACAAATGGTTTGGAAGTTCAATATAAACCCAACAAACATTGGACATTAAACTTAGGCTGGTGGTATATGTTTTCGAGCAAAGGCACACAGTATCCCCAATGGAATTATTCGCTTGTAAATCCGGGAACCTGGTCTCGTTATATAAAAAATAATGCCAATATGATTTGTATCTCATTCTCATATCAGGCAGACTTCGGTTCTATTTTCAAGACTTCACGCCGTGGTCTTAACAACAAAGACAATGGTTCTTCACTCCTGCGTCAGTAGGATATATTTTAATAACCACAACCATGGATAGGCTCCTCTATCCTATTAGCCATATTTATTTATTCCGCTGCCCGTGAGGGTAGCGGAATTTTTTGTAATTTTGCATTCAGAAATTTTGAATTATCTTTTCACGTTTATTCCGTCCTACCGTGTGGATTGCATTAGCATTGATTTCAGCATTATGCCTCGGGTTTTATGATATTTTCAAAAAACTCTCCGTTCGACGCAACGACGTTCTGATGGTGTTGATGCTGAATACTGTCTTTGGTGCGCTATATATGTCACCATTTTTAATCTATAGCATAAGTCATGGCAACTGGGGTTTCGGAAACACCATCTCCGGCCATTTCATGATATTGATAAAAGCAATTATTGTTCTCTCTTCTTGGCTGCTGGGATATTTTGCAATCAAACATCTTCCACTCACCGTCCAAGGTCCCATTAATGCTTCCCGACCCGTAATCGTACTTGTGGGAGCACTGTTGATCTTTGGTGAGCATCTGAATTGGATTCAATGGATCGGCATTATTCTTGGATTCGCCTCACCGTTTTTCATTTCGAGGATAGGAGCCAAAGAAGGCTTCTCTTTCAAACATTCTAAATGGATTTGGATGTCGATTGGAGCCACATTTCTGGGTGCCGTCAGTGCCTTGTATGATAAATATCTCCTGAAATCATTTTCTCCCATAGAGGTTCAAGGATGGTATTCGCTCTATCAATGCGTTATAATGGTGATTGCCATTTCCATTCTGAGAGGAGGTCACAAACATATTGGAGATAAATTTATTTGGAGATGGACCATCCCTTGCATTGCACTTTTTCTTACGGTAGCAGACATGGCATATTTCTATTCTCTGTCTATTGAAGGATCAATGGTGGCTATAGTTTCCATGATTAGGCGAGGGAGCGTGATAGTTAGTTTTCTATATGGAGTGGTGGCATTGCATGAAAAAAATATAAAGCCAAAATTAATAGATCTCGGCGTTCTTCTTATCAGCCTTATCCTTCTCGTAATAGGCTCCCAACATGCTTGAAAATAACTTGTCATCTACATTAGAACTTTTTAAAAATTGGTCAAAACAAACTATAATATTGAAACCTAATTAAGAAAACTTACATCAGATTTCCATAATATTGTCGGAGATTTTTACTGAGAGTAAACAAAGAAATATTGAAAAACGTTAATAAACTATAACTCCCTATGGTTTTAGAATTGTATGTGCGCGATATTCCGCTTTGAAAGCCTCCGCACCCTTATAGCATACAGTTCCCCTTTTGAGCAGATTACCACTCACTAAACACATTTTCCACATATGAATCGCTTAAGCTGTCTATTAGTATCAGGCATCGGTTGCTTGATTAGTATCTTAACAGGATGTAAAGGTAACAAAGAAAAAGCCACTGTACAAGATATTGTAAAAGTTGAAGTTGAGGTTGTGGAAGCTGCCCAATCCCACTCAGAAGCTCAAACATACTCAGGCACTGTAGAATCTGCCAATTCTTCAACAGTGAGTTTTTCTGTTCCTGGAACAATTACAAAAATATATGTTGAAGAGGGTCAGCATGTAACAAAAGGTCAGCTGATAGCTCAAATCAAAAGTGAAAACTTGATAAATGCGCGAAATATTGCTCAGGCAGAGCTTGAAGAGGCTCGAGATGCTTACCAAAGATTGAAAAAGCTACACGATGCCGATGCTCTTCCTGCCATAAAATGGGTGGAGATACAAGCAAAACTAAAACAAGCGGAAAACGCAGCTGCTGTAGCAGACAGGGCTGTAGGCGATGCTACGATTCATTCTCCTATCTCTGGTTATATTACAGAGAAATTGGCTAACGACGGACAGAATATCATACCCGCCGAACCAATTGTGACCATCGTAGAGTTAAATGATCTTCAAGTAGCCATATCCGTACCCGAAAATGAGATCTCATCTTTCGTTGCCAGCACAAGTGCAACTGTAACATTTGGAGTTACAGACAGTTTGAAAGTGACTGGTAAAATGGCACAGAAAGGAGTAATAGCTGATCCGCTTACCAGATCTTATAAAGTGAAATTTGACATTAGCGATACAAGTGGTAAAATACTTCCGGGTATGATAGGGAACGTAGTTGTTGACGGACTAAATAACGTGGCTTTGACCTCTGATTCCATAAAATTTGTACTTCCCTCTCAAGCGGTTCTCCTAAGTTCGGACAATAAACAATTTGTATGGGTAGTCAAAGGAGGCAAAGCATACCGTAAATATGTTACAGCCGATGAATTAGATCCCCGCGGTGTAATCGTAAAGAGCGGATTAGAAAATGGTGACAGTATTATTGTTGCCGGGATGCAGAAAGTCAGCACCGGTAATGAAGTAAAAGTTGTCAAATAATATTTTCCTCTAAACACTTACTATTATGGCAACCAATACTTCAGATATTCCCAAGGCTCCTTCTCCCCAACAGCCGGATTCCAATTCTTCGGAAAATAAAGTTACAAAACGCCCCAATCCTATTGTTGTGGCAGGAATGAAATATAGCAAGGAGGTAATTCTTCTTGTATGCGTGCTCATTGCATTCGGAATATACGCACTTCAGGTGATGGATAAAAACGAATTCCCCTCTTTTACAATTCGTGAAGCGGTGGTAGCGGCAGTGTATCCCGGAGCAACAGTTGAACAAATAGAACAAGAGGTTTTGAAACCTCTTGAAGATTATGTTTTCTCCTATAAGCAGGTAAATAAGAAAAAGACTCATTCCAGAATCACTTCAGGTATGGTGATTATTTTTGTGGAACTTGACAATGATGTAGAAAACACAAAAGAATTCTGGAACGAATTTAAAATAGGTATGGAAGATGTGAAACTCACTCTTCCTGCAGGCGTGCTGGGCATTGAGACACTCAGTAATTTCGGAGATACCTCCGCTCTGCTTATCACTATGCAAAGCGATGACAAAACCTATCGTGAACTCGGTGACTATATGGACTTGCTCAAGGAACGCTTACGTACTGTAGAAAGTGTCGGCACCATGAATGTTACGGGCAAGCAGAATGAAGAGATAGCTGTATACCTTGATCCGGAGAAACTGAAACATTATGCAATTTCTGAAGCTTCCGTAGGTGCACTTCTTCTTACCCAAGGGTTCAAAACTACAGGTGGGGCATTAAAAAACAAAGACTACAGCAATCCTATCGTTGTTAAACGATCTCTCAATTCAATAGCCGATGTAGCTGATATGATAGTTATGTCAACACCTCAAGGAGATGTAGTCCGACTTGGTGATATTGCCGAAATTAAACGCGAATATCCAAATCCTGAAAGCTATATCACTAATAACTTTCAGAAGTGTATTCTATTGAGCGTACAGATGAAAGACGGCTACAATATTGTAGAAATGGGTAAGGAAGTTGACAAACAGATTGAAGCATTCAAAACTGAGATACCCGATAGTGTGACACTATTTAAAATAACCGATCAGCCTGTTGTAGTTAACAGTTCTGTCAACTATTTTCTCATTGAACTCCTTGTAGCCATAATTGCGGTAGTAATAGTAATTATGATACTGCTTCCGTTCAATGTCGCCCTGATAGCGGCCTCTACCATTCCAATTGCAATATTCATATCCCTTGGCATGTTCTATGCTTTCGGGATTGAATTAAATACTGTTACACTGGCATGTCTTATTGTCTCATTAGGAATGATCGTCGATAATTCAGTTGTTATTATTGATGATTATGTAGAACTGATATCTGAAGGGGTTGATCATTATTCTGCCACGCTGCGCTCTGGGACTGAATTTTTCAAGGCAATATTCTCTGCCACCCTCGCAATTTCTGTTACGTTCTTCCCATTTCTTATAACAGTTAAGGGAATGTTCCGTGACTTCTTGACAGACTTCCCTTGGGGAATGACAATAATCCTTTTCGTCTCCCTGATATTAGCTGAACTCCTTGTTCCATTCCTTCAATATAAACTTATTAAAAAGCCGATTTATAAACTGCAGCGTGAAGCAATTGAATCCGGAAAAAAGAAATTCAGCTTCTTCGTATCCATGCAGAACGGTTATAATAAAGTCATCGACTGGTGTTTTACATGGCAAAAGACCACAATTTTGCTCGGTCTAATCTTTATTGTGGCAGGAACATGGCTATTTATTTCACGTCCACTTCAGCTCATGCCTATTGCTGAACGTAATCAATTTGCTGTAGAAATCTTCCTGCCTCAAGGCACTTCCGTAGAGCGCACCACCATTGTAGCAGATTCCCTTGAGAGAATTTTATCCAAGGATCCTCGTGTTGTTTCAATTGCATCTTTCCATGGATGTTCTTCACCCCGTTTCCAGGCTACCTATGCCCCACAGGTTGGAGGTCCTAATTTTGCTCAATTTATTGTTAATACAAGTAGCAATGCTGCCACAATCGATGTTCTCAATGATTATACCGAAAAATATGAAAGTTATTTTCCCGATGCTTTGGTAAGGTTCAAGCAGCTTAGTTATTCTTCCGCTTCTTATCCTATACAGCTGAAAATATCAGGTGCGGATGCCTCCACATTGCAATCGGTTGCCGATTCATTGGCAGCGGTGGCACGTCACGTTCCCGGCTTAAGAAATGTTCATACTTCTCTCGGAAACAGTCTTGCATATGCTGTAGTTTCACCTGACAATGTTCGTGCAGAACGCCTTGGCCTTAACTCCACTTTATTGGAAACTACCCTCGCAATGCGCTATTCTTCAGGACTCCCTGTTGCTAAAGTGTGGGAAGGGTCTTATGATATCCCGGTCACTTTAAAGACTTATACATCGAATTATGGTAATATTTCCGAACTTGATAAAGAGCCGATACCGGTAATAGGGTTTGGGACTGTGCCTTTAAGACAAATCTCATCCGTTGTTCCGGAATGGCATCCCGGAATGATTACGCACAATGACGGTATAGAAACTGTATCAGTAATCGCAGAAGTTCAGCGTAACATCAATGTTATTGACCGAACAGAAGCACTCATGGACAGCATCAAGCACATTGAGTTGCCGGCAGGAGTGAATATAGTGCGCGGAGGTGAATGGGAAAACACTATGGATACTCTTCCTGAAATCCTTTCAGGATTGGCTATGGCAGTTGCCATAATCTTTTTCATTCTTCTATTCCACTATGCACAAGCTGACACTGCTTTCTTATTGTTGCTCTCTCTACTCCTATGTATGCCGGGAGCTGCAATAGGACTTATGATACAGGATACTGCTTTATCCCTGACATGTGTTCTCGGAATTGTGTCGCTGATGGGAATTCTTGTAAGAAACGCAATAGTTCTCCTTGATTACGCAGAAGAACTCAGAAACCAAGGTCAGCCGGCTCACGATGCAGTACTCAATGCCTCTAAGAGGAGAATGCGTCCTATTTTCCTTACTTCAGCAGCTGCCACAATGGGTGTGCTTCCTATGGTTACGGGTAATAGTGCTCTTTGGAAACCTATGGGTGTTGTAATATTCTGGGGCACTCCGATTACAATGATATTTATTCTCACTGTAATTCCAGTGGCATACAGCATGATGAAAAGCCATCAGAAAGGGGCTGACAAACCTCTCGCAGAACCACTTGAAACACATCTCCTTTAACTTCATAAAAATTCCGGATAATGAAATATTTACAATATATAATCGGTGTCTATGCCTTTCTATGTACAGGTATTGCACAAGCTTCCGCTAATTCTACTGATTCGATCTTTACACTTCAGCAATGTAAAGACCTCGCAGTTGCCAACAATGCTTCCATACATATCGCAGATAACAATCTCAATGCGGCATCCGAATTACGAAAAGAAGCTTTTACAAAATATTTCCCTGAAATTTCTGCTGGAGCTTCTGCCTTCAAGACCAATAACGACGTGATACAGTATGAAGTGCTCGACCTCTTTACTTTAGGTATCATAAATAAAGGAACTGCTGCCGGAATTTGGGCTGTTCAACCGGTATTTGCCGGAGGAAGGATAGTAAACGGGAATAAACTTGCAAAAGTCGGTGAAGAGGCTGCCCTCATACAGAAAGAACAGAGCATCGATCAGGTGCAACTTCAGACTGAGGCGCTGTTTTGGCAATTGGTAACCTTGAAAGGAGAAAAGCGTACCGTAGAAAGTGCCATTACAATGCTTGACTCTTTAAGTTTGCAGGTGCAAGCGGCAGTGGAGGCAGGTCTTATAACTCGTAACGATCTGCTGAAGGTTGATTTGAAACGAAACGGTTTCAAAGCTGATCTGATAGATTTAAATAATGGAATAGAATTAATCAAAAGACTTCTCGCCCAACAAATGGGACTTGGAATAGAAACAAAAGCTGATATCGATGCCACGGTTCCTGAGTCCGTGCCCCCATATCCTTCTTCATTACATGTATCCTCATCGGAAGCTCTTGGGAACACTGCAGATCATCGACTTCTTGTGAAAAATGTAGAAGCCAAAGAACTTGAGAAAAAGATGGAAACCGGTAATTATCTACCGCAGATTGGGGTCGGTGCCGGTTGGTTCTATCATGATATGTTCGATCAGAGCCATAATTTCGGTGGAGTGATGGTTTCGGTTTCGGTTCCTATTTCAGACTGGTGGGGTGGTTCACATGCCATAAAGAAAAAATCGTATGAGGTAGCAAATGCCCGTAATGAACTTGAAAATCTAAGCCAGAAACTGGAAATAGAGATGGATGACAAATGGGATAACCTTACCGCAGCCCACAGGAAAATGGCCATTGCTCATGAAGCCATATCCCAAAGCAAAGAAAATCTAAGGATTACCCAGGCATATTATGAAGCTGGTATGAACACCATTACTGATTTACTTGATGCCCAAACGCTTTATCGTAAAGCTCAAGATGATTATATAGCTGCTTATGGTGTTTTCAAACTTTCTGAGGCTCAGTATTTAAATGCTACCGGACGTTTCTGAAGGCGAAAGCTCGATTATCTCGCAATCGCGCATGTCGTTGCCGTCTATTATAAGTTTCACAAGTGTGCGTACCCTATGCCATCCTGCCAAGCCTGCCGCACCGGGATTCACATGAAGTAAATTTAGTTCCTTATCAAAAATGACCTTCAATATATGGGAATGACCGTCTACCATGAGGTCTATACCCTCTTCTTTTAGCAGTGTTTTCATTCCTTTTCCCCATTTGCCCGGATATCCTCCGATGTGCGTCAGGAGCACTTTCACATTGTCTACCTTAAAAATTTCAAGTTCTTTACATTTACGTCTTACCATCCCGTGGTCTATATTCCCGCTCACGGCACGCACCACAGGGGCAATTTCTTGCAGTCTCTCAACTATAGAGTAATCTCCTATATCTCCCGCATGCCAAATTTCATCGCAATCCTTGAAATGGATTGCAAATCTATCGTCCCAACAGCCGTGTGTGTCACTAAGGATGCCTATTCTTTTCATGCTGAATTCTTTTTGAAGCTTCCAACAACTAAACCCGGTGTCAAAACTCAATGTGAAAGCGCGTTATTCCGTCTTCTCCGGTACGAAGTGAGAAATTAGCCTTATGACGGTTCAGGATTTCTGCAATCAAGGTAAGCCCCAGTCCCCTACCTTCTTTTTTAGTAGTAAAGAACGGACTGAAGAGTTTGTAAGAAACTTCTTCAGATATTGGTTCTCCGTTATTTGAGATTTCCAACCATGGATGACCTGAATTCACACCAGTATTAATACGAATCATTCCCTTGCAAGAAATACTTTCAATAGCATTCTTTACAATATTGACTATTACCTGCTGCATGAGTGCTATATCAATAGACACCCAAAGACTTTCGTTATTTCTGTTAAACTCTACAGTAATTCCATCGTGTGCCATCTCTTTGAAAAACGGCACCAGATTTTCGATCTCTTCATTAAGATTTACATTACTCTTAACCGGCTCCGGAACTTTTACAACCTCGGCATAAGAACTGATGAATGAACACATACTGTCGCAGCGGTGGTCACAGCTTTCAATCACCTCTTTCACGTCATCATCTTCGCAGGAATCATGAAGTAATTCCAGCACCGACTTGACACCTCCCATTGTATTGTTGACTTCGTGCGATATTATTCTGATCACCTTCTCATAAGCTTCCCGTTCTGCTTTTTTCACCTCCTCGGTCAAGCTTTCCAACAGATAGAAATGGCGTTGAAATCCGGTTTGTACAAAGCTCAAATGATAGCATCTGTACATACGGAAGTCTCCCCTTCTTAAAATCATCTTATCGCCAAGAGGCACATTCAACATACTCTTTGCTATGTCTGTGGGCAGAGATTCGAGAGTGTTTCCAAGCATTTCTTCCTCATCCCGAATTCCCATCATTCTTGTCATCGAACGGTTCACCATGCTGATCTTGCCGTTAAAATCGAGTATCATGACCCCCATGGGTGAGACCTCAATAAGTCTGCGAAGAAAACTGTCCTGCTCAAGATTATGAAGACGCTCATTGCGGAGTTTATCAATAAGAGAATTAAATAGTGTTACAATTTTATCCGCATTATACTCCCCAACATACGTAAGACGGTTATTGAAATCTTGTGAAGCGATCAGTTCCATACCTCTGACAGCTGTTGAGGAGGGCATAATCACACTTCTGAAAAGAAGAATCATGAGAAATAGCTCCACAGCTCCAAGTGCACACAACCACAACACCGGTTTGCCGAATAAAGCATACAGTATTCCCGCAGAAGAAAGTATGCATAAAAACAAGATGGCGAATAAGAATTTAGATCCCATTATATAAATCTCATCTTATGTGATACTTTTCCATACGCCTGTAAAGGGTCTGCCGGGTAATTCCAAGTATTCTGGATGCCTGTGTAAGATTGCCGTCAGCTTTTCCCAAAGCTTCGACAATGGCTTCTTTCTCCATATCATCGAGCGTGCCCGCAGGCTTCACAAGAACCTCATCAGACATTCCCTCTCCAAACGTTGTGAATAAATCTTTTTCAAGTCTCGGACCTCCTATCAGCACTGCCCTTTCAACCATATTTTTGAGTTGCCTGATATTTCCGGGATAAGGTAGACGCGTCAGAAACTCCATAGCTTCCGAAGAAATTTCCGGAACGTCTAAACCAAGAGGTTTCACTGCCTCTGTGATAAAATGGCGTACAAGGAGCGGAATGTCATCCCTTCGCTCGCGCAATGCCGGGAGATGAAGTGTTATGAGATTTATACGATAAAACAAGTCCTCGCGGAAGGTACGTTGTGCAACCATGCTGTTTAGATCGGCATTAGTGGCACATACCACTCTTATTTCAACTTTCTTAGGCCGGCTTTCTCCGAGTGGTTCGAATGTATGCTGCTGAAGAACCCTCAAGAGTTTTACCTGACAACTCATATCCAGGTCTCCGATCTCGTCAAGAAAAATCGTGCCTTTGTCTGCCAATTCAAATCGACCTTTCCTTGCTGTCACTGCGCCCGTAAATGCGCCCTTTGCATGACCGAACATTTCGCTTTCAAACAGTGACTGGGAAATACCACCCAGATTTACCATGACAAATGGTGCCTGGGCGCGCTTACTGTTGATATGGATAGCGTTTGCAATCATCTCTTTGCCTGTACCATTCTCACCCAATATCAACACCGGGGCATCCGTCGGTGCAATTCTTTCAACAGTCTTGAGAAGTTCTACCAACGATTTATTATTACCAATTATACCTCCTCGCTTAAACGGGGGTTGAGAAACTTCACTTTTAGAGTTTAAATTTAATGCAGTCTTCACTCTTTGCAATAGAACTACATTATTCCACGGTTTGGTAATAAAATCATACGCTCCCGCTTTTATGCCCTCTACTGCAAGCTCGATGCTGCCCCACGCAGTAATCAGGATTACAGGAGCTTCAGGCTGAAAAATCTTGGCCTTACGAAGTAGTTCAATACCCTCTTCGCCTGTCGTGGAACGAGAATAATTCATATCCATCAGGATAAGTTCATATTCCGTGGCACGAAATTTAGACAAAGCTTCATCGGGATTTTCCGCATAATCCACCGCATAGCCCGCTCTCTTAAGCAACAACCCGAGCGAAAGCCTTACAGAACTGTCATCATCAACTATTAAAATCATGTTTCAAATTTACAAAAAAATCAGGAAGGAATAAAGTTATGAATAAAAAAACCTCCTCATCAAAAATAAATTTACCTTATAGACAAAGCTTTATTATAGAGTTAAGAAGCAAAAGAAATATAATATATCAAGGAAGCAACTGAATGGAAATAAAAAGAGTAATAGTAGTCAAGTTTTAAAAACACAACGTGACAGCATCAGATACAGAAGCCATCACGTTGCACTTATTCTAAATTAACATTGATCACTTTACTATTTCATCGAAATCAGCGTCTATTCCACAGTTGGCCTTATAATCCCAAAGGGTAAGACTTCTGATCTGATAATAATAATTCCAGAAAAGATACAATTCATTTACGTATTCTCTGCGTGCCTCATCTTTTTTGACTCGGGAATCATTGAGATCAAGAGTAGAAATCTTTCCTATGAGAAATGTTTCTACATTGGTGGCATATCGTTTCTGGGCTATCTCATCAGCGCGTCGTGCAGTTTCAAGCTGACGAAGCTGATTGCCGTAACGTTCAACGAGGATGAATAGATTCTGATTGAAATTCATATTTTCCTGGCGCACCTGACTCTCTACGAGTTTCCGGTTGCTTTCTGCCACCTTAACAAGACCTTTTCTTCTACCCCAGTCTATCAAAGGAATCTCAAATCCGATTTCAACCACCTGATTGTCCTTCAGATTTTGATAACCACCTGCAAAATTCCTGTCCGTGCCTGTATAACCAATCTGGGCAAACAAATTAATCTCTCTCTGAGCACCCTTTGCTTTGGCTACTTCATAATCCGCCTGAAGCTGACGCCGAAGCATATTCTTTGCAAACTGATTGTTTGCCAAAGCCTTTTCCAGTGCATCATTGTAATTAATTTCTACTTCAGGAACATCCAATGGAATCTGAGGAATGATATCTACGTTCTCTCCATAATCAAGGAAAGATCTTAAATTGAACATATTGCTTTTCAAGGTGCTAATTCTGTCCGTCAGATCAGTCTTTGCGTTCAGCAAATTCAACTCCATCTGCAACAGATCGTTCTGGCTTATTTGACCCATTTCGCGCTTCACCTTCGCAACTTCATAAAGTCTTTCGGCATTCTCAAGATTCTGAAGAGCTATCTGATGATTCTCCTGCGCCATCAGAAGAGAAAAATAGTAGTTGATAGCAATGCCTGCAACTTCTTCAGTGGCACTTAGAAATTTTGCTTTTGCCTCCTCATATCTCACCGGCTCAATTTTTCTGTCCCATTTGATATTATTGACTCCGAAGATCGGTTGGGTTAGCGTTAGTGCAACCGGAATTGTCATATATCGGTTAAGAGCATTCGAACCAAGCTGACGGTAGAAGTCGAGCGATGTATTGACCGACACCTTACCACCGGTGAGCCAGATATTTTGAGTCATTGATAATTCTCCTGTCATCTGAAGGTAATTATTACGGACAAAGGTATAACTACCGTCACTATCCATATATGCGCTATATTGCTTGCGATATGATGGAAGCGTAGCGTTAAGCGAAACTTCAGGAAGAAGCTCAGCCCTATAGGAGCGATAAGCCCAATAAGAACTCTTAAGCTGATTGAGAGCCACCTCTGCATCCACACTGTTCTTCCTTGCCCTTGTCATTACCTCCGGCAATGATAGATAAAGTGAACAGGTGTCTTGTGAAAAGCAACTATCTCCCCATGTCATCAATAATAGAAGATATATCAGTTTAATTCTATTCATTTTAATACAAATTTATAGCTTTTATTCTGCTTTAATAGCAATGGCAGGTTCTATCTTCATTGCCTTATAGGCAGGATACCAGATACTGATGGAGATACCAATCGCAACCAAAACCATTGTCACAATTTCCATGATAATTACAGCAGAATGCGGAAGTCCGTCAGACACATCCGTGACTCTTATTATCACCCATCCCACAATTGCGGCAATCACCGTGGCAAATGCCACCAGTATCAATCCCTCTGAAATCATTCTTCTGAAAATCTCCGATGATTTGGCACCACAGACTTTGCGGATGGCTATCTCGCTGACACGTTCTTGTACTCGGAACCAGAACGTGCCAAGCATTCCGAGAAAAATGATCACAATTAGCAGGATTATCACCACTGTATACATTCTTGCTTCTACGATGCTGTCTCTTTGTATAGCTATTCCTTCATCCTCAAGCTTGGTCAGTTTGGTGATATAGGTATTGCCATATTTGTTAAGAGTAGGGTCTGAAGCCATCTGCTCTTCGAATTTGACTCCTCTGCCGGGCTTAACTCTTATGAGCAACTCCCAGATATTGTCAAGTCGTGTAGATTCATCGATTCCTTGCAGAGACATGCCATTCTCTTCTGCAATGTAATCCGAACGCTTGATATAATCTATGATATCGGCAACACGTGTATATTGTTCATCACCGTTAACTCCGTTAATCTTCTTTCCATATATCTCTTCTGCACTCCGGCTTACCTCACTATCTTCATCAGGCTTAAGCGGATGAATAACATTTGAAACAAGAAGCTCTCCCTTTTCCAGAATTTCAATCAACTGATCTTCAGTTTTACCGGTTCTGCTGTGTAGTTTCAAAACCTTAACTATATCAGGACTTGCAAATCTATTATTGGCATAATATCCTATGGTATCACCCTCAATAGTTAAAGAATTCCCCCAAAAACTCCCGGTGTAGGGCATTGCATTACGTGACAGCGCCACTGCTTCTACATTTTCATTCTGCCTCAACGCCTTGAGTATGCCCCGAAGATTTACGCTGAATTCATTATTGGCTTCATTTCCCGAGCCGTCTGATAAAAATTCTATGTAACCTTCGTTATCCTTTTTCAACATATCGAATTCTGCAGAATACACATCCTTAGGATCAAACCCAAGAGGAAAGAAAGTCGGATAAATCACACTATACAATAATGTGCCAAGAACCCATATCGCAATGGTGACTATGGCGAGTCCAATGGTGAGCCAAAGGTTATTGCGCCATTCATTTTTCATCTGTATCAATAAATCTCTTTTCATCTCTTCCTTAAGTTGCTTAATAATGTAATTGTTTTAAGTAGTTCATCTAAGGAATATTTTTGTGGATTATGAGAGTATTCCCAACTTTAAATCAGGTATTTTAATAAGATTGCTTAGATCTTTTTAAAAATATACACCGGATTGTTTCGCTATTATATATTCCTCAATTTCAATTGCCACTTAGTTTTTTGATTTGGATATTGCTACAGCAGGTTCCACTCTTGATGCTCGCCATGCCGGCACCGTCGCACTCAGTATATTCAATACCAAACACATTCCCACTGCAAAGAAGAAACTTTTCCACGAAAATAACATTCCCAAAGAAGGGGTGGAGTAAAGAAGATCAAGGGCGGATGAGTCGCGGATGGATGAAAATTGGAATAGGAATGATGATGCCACTGTCATGAAAATAAAGCAAGCAATGAGCCCTATTATACCTCCGGCGAACGTAATCAGTAGATTCTCCCCAAGGATTTGGGATACAATTGATGTACGTTTTGCACCGAAAGCTCGTCTCACACCTATTTCAGATATTCTATGGCGCAAGCGGCCTTTTGTCATACTGCTTAGATTAATTGCAGGCAGAATCAGCAGTAAGCCATAGATCAGGTAGGTGCGGGTTTTATTATTTTCAGAGACAGGGGTTTCCATTACAGGCCATCTTTCTGAGTTAGTTAAATCAACTATCCGCCATGGAGTTTCATGATATATCATTTTTTTTCCATCTGCCTCTAAACTTGTATTCATAGTGGCATATCTTCCTTTAACCTGATTTTTTACCTTTTCCAGATCCGCTCCTTCCTCCGGCAAAAGAATTACCGATACATTTCCATACCAATTCTTGGATTCCATACTCTTCTTATCATAAGGTATGTATATCTGAGAATAAGTGAGACCTAACAATGGATTGACATCCTCTATCACTCCTTCAACTATATAGGTTTTCTTCTCCATCTTAAACTCTTTCCCAACCACGTCATCATCATTGAATATTTTTCTTGCAGCAGATTGCGACAATACTACTTTAATCTTTTCCGATAGACCGGCGGTCTCATCAAAGGGTCGTCCATAAAGAAATTTAAAATTATACATTTTCCAGAAATTGGCATCCATATTATTACCGATCAGGAATATGGGATTTCCATTCTCATCTATTACCCTCTTAGGACCAGGCATTATACCTTGATAAGCTATTTTTTCTATTCCTTCAAGTCCTTCATAAATTTCCTTAGCATCCTTATAGGAAAGCCGTGATCCACTGTTGCCTACTTGCCCATTTGAATAAGTAATTTCCATATGAATACCGTGGCCTACCCATAGTTTGTTTCTGTTAATTTCAGGACCAAATTCAATATTTCTGACATTTTCGCTCATGAAATATGTCATTACCAGAAAGATGGCAAGAGCAGTTCCGCTTATGGAAACCCATGTCATCATTTTCTGATGTTTCATTTCATAAAATACTTGTTTGAAGTAATTCATATATAATTTGGTTTTATTTATTGTTAGTTTGTTTTTTCTGATCCAACTGTCATGACAGGGGCGTCCTCTTGCACTGAAACCGTAATCAAACAGCAGAATCGTTATACCTTTTCATAGCATCCGCCGTAACTTCAAACATTGGACTTACCACATATTAGTTTTAAAGGTTCAGATCCTAAAGAGGGAAAGTATTTTTTTTAAAATACACACTATTTCATGTCTCTTATTCTGAAATTCCGGTTTGTATTGTTGTGAAACAGCGGAATCGCAATCGGGAAGATCCACCGAGGATTTCCGCTATTTCACATATAAACAATTTTCTGAATTTATTCTGTCTTGATTGCAATTGCAGGTTCTATATTCATAGCCTGACGTGCAGGATACCATAGACTTATTACAATGCCGATTCCTATAAGGAAAAATGCAATGAACTCTGTAATTAGGAAAGTATACCAGCTCATACCCAACATATTCTCAAAAGTATTTATGAATGGCCAAATGAATGCCGACACAACCAATAGTGCTCCGGATAACAGAATCATACCTTCGGTAATCACCCTGCTGAAGATTTCGGATCGCTTTGCTCCGCATACTTTGCGGATCGCAATCTCACTGATACGTTGTTGCATTCTGAACCAGAATGAACCTAAGAGTCCAAGAAATATTGTGACAAGGAGGAAAAACATCAGTACAATATACATGCGTATATTCACATCCGATGAATTCTGAATGGCTTTTCTGATGTCCATAAGACTCTTCAAATCCGAAAGATAGATATTTCTCTGCTTTCTAAGATCTTCATTTGTCTTGAAATCTTCCTTAAACTGTAACTCTCTGCCCGGTTTTACACGCAAAACAATCTGTCCCCATTGTTTTGACTCATCGCTAAGAGGTCTTAAAATACCTCCGCCCCAGCCCATCTCGTAGTCGGTACGGCGAATTGTCTCAACAACGTCTCCTACTCTGTATATTTTTGAACTGTCTCCACCGATAATCACCTTTTTCCCGATAAGATCTTTGGGATCCCTGCCTGTTTCAGTGTATTGTTTGTTTAAGCCTCCGATCAACAGCTCTCCATTTTTGAGCATCTCAACCAGCTGTTTTCTACTCTTTCCTGTGAGACTGTTAAGCTCCAAAACGTTTACAATATCCGGACTTGCACTGCGCACATTACCAAAATATTCGATGGAATCATCGCTTTCGAAAACATTTAATGAAGATCCGTTATAATTATAATTGTAAGGAAGCACGCCGTTATGATAAGCTACAGATTCAACATTAGGATTGCTGCGCAATCTTTTCATTAGTTCTGCAAAATCAGCATAATATGCATCAGCACCCTTCTCCTGTTCTTGCCAGTTAGGACTCTTCTTCGGCACTGTCTTCATGGAAAGAGAGAAAACATTATCAGGATTGAAACCACGTGGATAAAACAATCCCTCACATTGTGCATACATGAATACAATCAAGATCCATATAGCGAGACCAACTATTGCCAGTTCTATGAGTAGCCAGATATTATCGCGCCACTCCTTCTTCATCTGTGTTAATAAATTTCTTTTCATTTTGATCATATTTATTAACGGGAGGCTGACAAAGCTTCCGCCGGTTCAACTTTAGATGCGTTCCACGCAGGAACAGTGGCACTAAGCACATTTAATACAAAACAGAAACAGAGTGCCCACAGGAAATTAGACCACCTGAACAACATGCTGAAGTCAGGACGTGCATTCACCTGAACAAGCGTCGGCTCCAGTTGTCCTGAAAATGAGAACAACAAAGATGAAGCCAGCCAGAGGAACAGCATACTTAATATAAAACCTACAATACCTCCAAGCAATGTGATCAGTAAATTTTCACCAAATATCTGTCCTATAATAGCCCTACGCTTTGCTCCAAATGCTCTTCTTACTCCAATCTCAGCTACTCTGTGACGAAGTCTGCCACGAGTCATGCTACTCAGATTTATAGCAGGCAGAATTATAAGAACAGAATATATGATCCATTGAACCCTATCATGAGATTTGGTCTTTGGTCCGTTGTTACTACCAAATGAACCGATTCCAATATCTTTGCTTGTATAAGGCTGTTCATGATAGACTACTTCTTTAATATTATCGGAGAGTCCGGAGTTCAGTTTATTATACCTCTCCTTTACCTGAGCCCTTATGGACTCTACCGTAACTCCCTCCTTCATCAATAATATAATATTGGTCTGACCCATAAGAGGATCATTGTTGTTAACACTCTTGGGATTCCATGCCCTATAAATATCTGCATAGCTTCCTGAAAGTAAGGGGTTGACGTCTTCTATTACTCCAACGATTCGATAAGGGAATGCATCGATATCAATCTCCCTTCCTGCCACTTTTTCCTCTCCGAATAAAGCTCTTGCGGAAGAGGCAGTCACAACTGCAAGCTTGGAATCACTGTTTACTTCAGCCTCATCATAAGGGCGACCGTCTATAAACCGAAAATCATAGATTTTCCATACCGATCCATCAACATCCATTGGGAGCATGGTTATTGCTTCCTTGCCGGGTACATTAACATCTACTGCAAAATTAAAGCAATTTTTATAAGCGATCTCCTCAATACCGTCAAGGTTACCATATAGTTTTTCAGCAACTTCGTAATTAAGACCCATGGTTGAACCATCCATACCATCTGTTCCTAATGCGTGAATGCCTTGTCCTATTAGAATTCTGCTGCGATTAGACTCCGGAGCGGTTTCAACGGTGTGAACCTGATCCGCCATGACGAAAGCCATCACAAGAAAGATAGCGAGCGCAGTACCGCTGATCGATACCCACGTCATCATCTTCTGATGCTTCATCTCAAAATATATTTGTCTTAGGTAGTTCAAAGCTTCTAAAATTAAATTAATGTTAGGAATAAAATATCTCAGTGTCAGCTTATCGAAATATTATTCTACCTGACGGCCGTCGAAGAAGCGGATAACGCGGTCTGTCATGCGTGCCTGGCTTTCGTTGTGGGTAACCATTACTATAGTCCTACCATCTTCTTTGTTGAGCTGATGCAAGATATCCATGACTTCCTGACCCATCTTTGAATCAAGGTTACCGGTCGGCTCATCGGCAAGTACTATCTGAGGATCTCCTATGATTGCCCTCGCAATCGCTACACGCTGGCACTGACCGCCGGATAGCTGACCCGGGAAGTGACGCATTCTGTGGCTGAGTCCGAGGCGAGTCAGAACTTCCGCTACTTTTTCATGACGCTCCTTTGCTCCAACCCCATTACGGTAGGCAAGCGGGAGAGCCACATTCTCTGCTACATTGAGTGACGGAATAAGATGAAAACTCTGGAAGACAAATCCTATATTTTTATTACGGAAGGTTGATAACTGACTATCATTCATCTTACTGGTGGCATCATCCATGATAGTAACAGATCCACTTGTCGGCACATCGAGAAGACCGATAATATTTAGAAGCGTTGATTTTCCACATCCTGACGGACCCATTATGCTGACAAATTCACCTTTTGCTATTTCAAGATTTACGTTCTCAAGCGCAAGTGTTTCTATTTCTTTTGTACGATAGACTTTATTAACGTCCTTTAATGTAATAATTGCCATGTTGTTATAGTTTTAATTGTTTAATTTTCGTTTGATTTTTAGGAGAGATGTTTCTAAATTATTTATTTTAACTTGATTGATTTTTTATTTTTATAGCTGCTCATGTCTGATACTACAACTTCTTCGCCCGGCTGAATACCGCTAACTACCTCTACGTAATCAAAATTACTGTCGCCCAAAGCCACAGATCGGCGTTCAATTTGATCTTCTGAGGTTTTTACGAACATCACATAGGTTCCGGCACCTTGAAAATATGATCCGTTCGGAATTCTTACCACGCTCTCTTTAACATCATAGACCACGTTTAGGTCTGTTCGGAGTCCCGAGCGCAAAAGTTTGTCACTGTCGTCATCCAGAAACACTGTAAACTGAACTACTCCGTTCTGACTCTGGGGAGAAATTGTACTGATGCGGCCTTTTACAGTATTTCGGTTTATCCTGACATTAACAACCGAACCTACAGACAATTTACCGGAATTACTTTCCGGGATTTCACCCTCTATCTTAAAATGGGAGAGGTCTGACACTACAGCAAGCTTCTCACCGGATCCGATACTGGTACCCAAACTCTTATTGAGCCATGTCACGGTTCCTTTTCTCGGTGCTTTCACTTGCGCATCATCGAGGGTACGCTGCATTGCTTCCAGATTTCTCGCCGAAATACTTCCTTCAAGCTGTTTGCTTCTGAATGAAGCCGCATGAGATTTTCTTTCATTGGCAAGTTGGGTCTTGAGCTGTTCAAGTTCCATTTGCGCAGTTGCATAAGCCAGTTCAGCTTCGCGAATACGGTCGCCGGTGCCACTTCCAATACTGTCGAGCCTTTTTTCATTTGCCACTTCAGCCTTAAGATGATTCAATGACATCTCTTTAACTTTTATCCTCATCTCCAGATCCGTGAGGTAGGTTTGATTGCTAAGAGCAGCCTGTTCAATTTCGTTCTTCTTCATATTCACCTCATCGGTCATGCGGCGATAATCTGTTTCTGCTGTCTGTAAATCAAGTTTCAACAGCGATTGACCAGCTTCTACTGAATCGCCTTCGTTGCAGTAGACTTCCAGAATCTTTGTAGAAACCGGCGAAACTATCGCTTGTTCATAAAGGGGGACAATCTTTCCTGAAGCCGACACACTGCTTTCCAAAGTTGACCGTTCCGCTTTGCGAATTGTGATATCACTGCTCTTTATGCTGTCTCCAAGAGTCATCAGAACAATGACCAGAATCAAGACAAAGCCCAAAAAAACTCCGCCTATCTTAAGACGTGTCTTTAGCGTTTCCTTTCGTCTTTGTTCAATTGGTATTTCTCTATCCATAATGTTAAAAGTTTTTTCTGTCCGTTTATCTTACAATATCCGTGCCAAAAAATTATTTTATTAATTTCCAATAAATTAAGTCAACCATACCATGTACAGAGGCGTACAATTGTCCGATAACGTACACCCATATTGTGTACAAGCGTACGCCATTTATAAAATCCTTTGTAAAAATATCCTCTCAAATCCATATTGTAAATTATAAATCTCGAACATTCACGGTAATAATTTGCAAAACTGATAAAGATTAATTAATTTCACGTCCAAAATTCCAACATCATGAATACCGTACCCTTATATCCTCCGTTCACCGTAGGTGTAGATCTGGGAGGAACAACAACTTCGTTTGCAATAGTAGATTCAGTGGGCCACATAATAGCGAAATCAATGATCGATACAGTCACACCCACAGTTGAAGAATGGGCTGATAAACTGGCAGAAGGAATCGGCCTGCTAATAGAGGATTCTGATCTTGAAGGTGACATTGTAGGTATCGGTATCGGTGCCCCCTGTGCCAATGCTTCCACAGGATGTATAGAAGCAGCCACAGATCTCCCTTGGAAATCTCCGATTCCACTTGCGAGCATGATGGAGAAAAGACTCGGGCTAAAGACCATTATAACTAACGATGCCAATGCTGCCGCCATAGGAGAAATGACTTATGGATCAGCTGTGGGATTGAAAAATTTTATAGTGCTTACCCTCGGCACAGGAGTGGGAAGCGGAATCGTATGCGATGGCCATTTACTTTCCGGCACACGCGGATTTGCAGGTGAACTTGGCCACGTAACCTTCCCCTTTGGTGCCGGACGTCCATGCGGATGCGGAAGAACCGGCTGTCTCCAGACGGTGGCGTCTGCAAAGGGAATCAAGGAAACAACCAAGCGATATCTTGAAAGTTCTGACGAACCTTCGGTTTTGCGCAACTATTCATTAGAAGAACTAAATCCGAAGATAGTGGCTGAAGCAGCAATTGCCGGAGACAAGTTAGCAAAAGAAATTTATGATTTCACAGGAAAATGTCTCGGACTTGCTGCTGCAGAGTTCGCCTCTATGACAGATCCTGAAGCAATAATCCTTTTCGGTGGTGTTTCCAAGGCCGGAGATCTTCTTCTAAAACCAATGCGTGAAGCTTTCGGACCTGCAGCCCTGCACCTCTACCGTGACCGCGTACGATTTACGGTTTCCGGACTGAACGATGCCGACGCGGCTATACTCGGTGCCGCTTCCCTTCCTTACTTAAAAAACTGAAACTCATACAATATGAAATATTTATCTATCCATGTAGCTCTCTTGCTGTCTTTCTCTGCAACTGCGGGTGATTATATTCCATCGCCCGAAGTAATAAAGTCGCGCAAGGATTTTGAAGCCGACCGATTTGGTATTTTCTTACACTGGGGAATCTATAGCATGTTCGGACAAGGTGAATGGTATCTTAATTATGGACCGAAAGCTGAAGAATATATGAAAGCTGCGAAAGGATTCTATCCTGCAGATTTCAATGCATCTGAATGGGTGTCTGCAATCAAGGATGCCGGTGCAAAATATATTTGCATAACATCGCGCCATCATGACGGCTTTTCGATGTTCGACACTGCGGAAAACGATTATAACATAGTTGACGGAACGCCCTTCAAACGAGATATTCTCAAAGAGCTCTCCGAGGAGTGTCAGAAGCAAGGAATAGCACTTCATCTCTATTATTCACACCTTGACTGGGTTCGGCCTGATTATCCACAGGGAAGAACCGGCAAGACAACGGGCAGGAATCCGTCGGAAGCTGATTGGGATTCATATTATGGATTCATGAACCGACAGCTCACAGAACTTCTCACTAACTACGGTCCCGTGCGCGCCATATGGTTTGACGGCTGGTGGGATCATGATGAGGATGCAACTCCGTTCAACTGGCAGCTGCCGGAGCAATATGAGATGATTCATAAGCTTCAACCTTCGTGTATGGTGGCAAATAACCACCACCAGACACCTTTTGCGGGAGAAGATATTCAGATCTTCGAGCGAGACCTGCCGGGCGAGAACACCGCAGGGTTGTCAGGACAGGAAGTGAGCCGACTTCCATTGGAAACCTGCAACACCATGAACGGAATGTGGGGCTATAAGATAATGGACCAGAACTATAAGGATGCCACAACACTTATAAGGTATCTCGTCAAGGCAGCCGGAATGGGTGCAAATTTATTGCTCAATGTTGGGCCGCAACCTAACGGAGAACTTCCCGCCACTGCATTGGCAAGAATGAAGGAGATGGGAGAATGGCTTAGGGAGAATGGTGAAACAATCTATGGCACACAGGCAGGGCCGTTCCCGGCACAATCTTGGGGGACTTCGACAAGAAAAGATGACAGATTGTTCGTGCATGTCATGACGCCCGAAACCAACACTATAGTGCTTCCAACAGATTTAAATATCCGTAAGGCATTTGAATATTCATCAGGTAAACCGATAAAAACCACAAAGGCTGGCGACAACACAGTCCTGATTCTTGACTCGGTTCCTGCTTCTATAGATTATATCATAGAATGCTCGTTATGAGACAACTTGAAATATGTTGCGGCGACATAGCAAGCGTTATCGCCGCGAAAGAGGGAGGTGCAAACCGCATTGAACTGTGTTCAGGACTCTCTGAAGGAGGTCTGACACCCTCTCTCGGACTTATTCGCGCAGCCGTGCAATCGGGAATAGAAAGAATAAATGTTCTTATTCGTCCGCGACCGGGAGATTTCCTTTATTCCGAAACTGAATTGGCACTGATGGAAAATGACATCAAAAATGCCATTTCAGCCGGTGCTAACGGAATCGTGCTCGGGGTTTTGACTCCTGACGGGGAAATAGATAAGGAAGCCAATGCAAGGCTGATTAAAGTAGCAAGGGACACGGCTGCAGAATTAGGCATCGAAAATCTGAACATCACTTTTCACAGGGCATTTGATGTGTCGCGAGATCCCGTAAAAAGTCTTGAAGACATAATTGACTTGGGAGCCGATTCACTTCTCTCGTCAGGCGCGGCTCCATCTGCAATGAAAGGCATCCTATTGCTCAGAAAACTTGTTACACAAGCTAATGGGAGAATTCTTATAATGGCGGGTGCAGGTATCAATCCTTCCAATGCCGGTGATATCATTGAGGCAACAGGAGTGGAAGCTATTCATGCCACGGCCCGTAAGCCTATTCCCAGCAGAATGAGATTCCGCCGGCCGCCGGTATCTATGGGAGTTCCGGGGTCGGATGAATATGCACCTCTTTCCACATCTCCGGATGTTGTGTTTCGTCTTTTGAAAGCTGTCTCCGCAACTTAATTTTCCAAATCATGAAAGCTCTGTTTTTACCTCTTCTTTTTACCTCTCTTATTGCCAATGCACTTACTCCGAAGGAAGCTCTCGATTTTCTATATTCCACAATGTCTCTGCCGGATAAAACCGACTACTCCGAACAATTTTATAAAGATAACATAGAGTCTTCTTTCAGAGCACGCAAGGAGCTTCCTTGGGGAGATTCAGTTCCGGAACGGGAATTCCTTTATTTCGTGCTTCCCGTAAGAGTGAATAATGAAAATCTTGATAATTCCAGATCACTATTTTACGAAGAACTTAAAGACAGAGTCAAGGGATTGTCGATGAAAGACGCCATATTGGAGGTTAACCACTGGTGTCATGAAAAAGTGACTTACAAACCCTCCGACGGTCGTACTTCATCACCACTCTCTTCCGTTAGTCAGGCTATAGGTAGATGTGGAGAAGAATCTACTTTCACGGTGGCAGCCCTGAGGTCGGTAGGAATTCCGGCGCGTCAGATTTACACTCCAAGGTGGGCGCACACAGACGATAATCATGCATGGGTAGAAGCTTGGGCAGACGGGAAATGGTATTTTCTCGGCGCTTGTGAACCAGAACCGGTTCTTAATCTTGCATGGTTCAATGCTCCTGCTTCACGAGGACTGCTAATGAACACCAATGTAGTAGGTGATTACTATGACGGACCGGAAGAAGTTTTGCTAAAGGTGCCACTCTCTACAAGAATAAATGTGACCTCAAACTATGCGCCGGTGGCTACTTTACCGGTTAAGGTAATCTATAGCGATGGCTCGCCCGCTTCAGGTGCTAACGTCAGCTTTTGCATTTATAACTATGCAGAATTTTACCCTGCGGTAACAAAAAAGGCGGATCAAAACGGCATGGCGTCCCTAACTGCCGGTCTTGGAGACATGGTGGTATGGGCAACTGACGGTGACAAATTCGGTTTCATGCAAGACTCCCCCAAGAATTATAAAGAGGGAAGTGTAGAACAGCTCGTTATTGTTCTCGACAAAACTGATAAGGATTCATTTTCTGTTGATATGAATCTTACTCCCCCTCCCGCCGGTGCCAAACCACCGATTGTGACCCCGGAGCAGAGAGCTGATAACGATAGACACATGCATTTGGAAGATTCTATCAGAAATGCTTATTCCGCAACCTTTGTGTTGCCGGGACAGGTTGAAGGTTTGTCAAACCGGTTAGGAATCGAGAATGACAAACTGGAGAAAATTCTTGTGGAATCAAGAGGTAACCACTCGGCGATTGAGTCTTATCTGTCAACTCTTGATGAGGCTAAACGCTCTTTAGCCGTAGAATTACTTCTGAACGTTTCCGAGAAAGACCGTCGGGATATTCCTATGGAAGTCATATCAGACCATATAACCAATGTGATTCAACGTCCGGCGTCTATGACCGAAGAATGCTTCAACAAATATATTCTGAATCCGCGGGTGGAAAATGAATACCTCACAACTTGGAGAGGACAATTATCAAACGCTTTTTCAGAATCTCTTGAAAATGCATTTACTAAAGAGCCCGAAAAGCTTGTTGAATGGGTAGGAGTTAACATAGAACCGGCAGACATTGAAAATCCTCAGAAACTTAGAATGAGTCCGGGAGGAGTTTGGACCACCCGACGTGCAGATGCTCTTTCAAGAAACATCTTTTTTGTAGCAGTGGCCCGAACCCTTGGAATTCCTGCAAGAATTGATCCTGTAACCGGTAAAACGCAATATTCAGCCGACGGCTCTGAATGGATAAATGCAGACTTCGAAAAATATCTTACCCAAAAATCTGATAATTCCGATCTGTCTGTTCCAAAAGGGAAACTGGCTGTAACTTATACTCCGCACGGATATGTGACAGATCCGAAATATTATTCCCAGTTCTCCATTTCTAAAATAGAAAACGGCATGCCGAGGCAGTTGGAGTTCCCGGAAGAAGCTACGCTTTCTCAGATTTTCTCTTCACCGGTTGAACTCGAAACTGGCCAATATATTCTAACCAGCGGTCAGCGTATGGCAGACGGAGGAGTGTTGGCTCATAGTGAGGTATTTATTATTCCCGAAAGAGAAACGGTAACTCTTCCGCTGTCTATTCGGGAAGATAATACAGCTCTTTCTGTCATAGGTTCATTGAACGCTGAAAATATCTATCACGATCTTTCTACGGATACTGACAAGAGTATCTTATCAACAACAGGCAGAGGTTATTATGTACTGGGCTTGATCGCTCCGAATCATGAACCTTCTTCTCATGCCATAAACGACCTCGCGGCTGTGAAAGATCGCCTTGAGAAAGACGGTAGAAAAATTATGCTCCTGTTCGACAGCCAGGATAAAGCATCCCGATTCGATGAAAAGATGTTCCCTACTCTCCCTTCAAATGTGGTGATGGGAATTGACAACGATGGAGTGAGCAGAAAGGAAATTATAGATTCGCTCCATCTTACAGATGTAACAGACCCGATATTCGTGGTGACAGACACATTCAATAGAATCGTATGGGTTTCCACAGGTTATACAATCGGAATCGGAGAAACAATCCTATCAGTGCTATCACAACTTGAATAACATGATTCCTCCACTCAAGGATCACTACATAATAGTGTCTGATTAATATACTTTAGAATCTATGTAATCCTTTCTCCGGTTAACCAACAGCGATATTATCAGCATTTCATAAAAAAATCCCGTCTGAAAACACTCAAATTTTCAGACGGGATTTTTTTCTAAATTATATTTTTAAATTCCTGAAGGAAGGTTCTCTTCATCGAAACCTGAAGCATTAGAAGGGGTCTCACCTCCACCGGGAGAAGTGTTGGCTGGAGCTCCTATTGAAACTGAGGAGGAAGAAGTATTAGAAGTAGAAGCCGACTTCAGAGCCGGATCAACACCACCGGTCTTCCCGGCATTGGGATCTTTGAAGAGTCCGCTTAGATATTTTTCGCTTATAGTCTGCATAAGTTCCCAGAAATTAGGCACGAATAATGTTCCAAGCAATGCATTCATAGCCATACCGAACACTACTGCAGTTCCTAACTCTATGCGGCTGTTGGCTCCGGCTCCCGTTGCGAACATCATCGGCATAACACCGAAGACAAAAGCGAGCGCTGTCATCATTATAGGACGGAAACGAATGACGCCTGCATCGTGGGCAGCCTTTCTGATGCTTTGTCCGCTCTTGCGGAAATCCATTGCATACTCCACAATTAGGATCGCATTCTTAGCCGACATACCCAACAATAGAATTATACCGATTTCAGTATATATACTGATACTCTGGCTCATCAATA
The DNA here is from genome assembly GCA_964640365.1 of uncultured Sangeribacter sp. Classification (GTDB taxonomy): domain Bacteria; phylum Bacteroidota; class Bacteroidia; order Bacteroidales; family Muribaculaceae; genus Lepagella. The sequence goes on from CAZXHO010000002.1 coordinate 28,758, forward strand.
TACATCCGAGCACCGTACCCAGAACGGCAACCGGCATGCTGAGAATGACTGCAATCGGGTCTGTCCAGCTTTCATATTGTGCAGCCAATACAAGCAGAGTCATCAAGATAGCGAAGATAAACACGAAACTGATTGTCGTTCCCGATTCTGTCTCCTGATAGGCTATACCGCTCCAAGCATATGAATAGGTTTTGCCCAACGTCTCTTTGACAATCTCTTCCATTGCCTTTATACCTTCTGAAGAGCTGACTCCATCTGCGGGGGTAGCTGTAAGCGATGCGGACTCATACATATTGTAACGTGAGACGCTCGGTGCTCCCATTGTGGGAGAAATGGTTGCGAAAGTGCTGAAAGGCACCATGTCTCCGGCTGAATTCTTTACCGAAAGTTTCATAATATCATCAATGCGGCTACGGCTCTCGCCTCCTGCCTGCACTGTCACCTGATACATTCTGCCGAATTCGACAAAATCATTCACATACCCTCCGCCAAGGTAGGCACCCATCGCACTGTACACATCCTCAACCCTGATTCCCTGCAATTTAATTCGATCGCGATCAATTGAAACCTGATATTGTGGAACGGTGCCTTGATAGAGAGACATAACCTGTTTGATACGTGGATCTTTCTCAGCCTGAGCAGCCACGTCCTTTAGGGCGGTTTCCATCTGAGACGTTCCGAGATTATTAACATCAAGTAACATCATCTGGAGACCGGATGTCTGACGAAGGCCCGGGATAGAAGGAGGATTTACTGAATAGATATCCGCTTCCTGATAAAAACGTTGCATCTCTGTATTTTCCATCCGAGCAT
>CAZXHO010000003.1:0-10654 GCA_964640365.1 uncultured Sangeribacter sp.
TAAGAAAAATCATTATCTTTGCAACGAAATCCCATATCTCTTCCGAAGAGATATGGGATTTTTTAATGCAATTTTACCGCTGAAAATTATCTATTTTCAAGCAGTTTTATTGAGTATTTATAATTAGTTACCCTTAATTATTTTAAAGAGTTTCCATCCTGTAGCTTCTTTATATAAAGGTATGGATTTTTCCGGCACTATCAGTTGACAGCTGTCATATAGAAGTGATTCAGAGGGGTCGAAAGGAGGAGTGTCGCAATCAAACGGAGGAGGCACCTCGCTGCCACATACAATCTCCCGAATATTTACGCAGCCTATGAACAACAGTTCACCGAGAAGGTGCTCGTTGGCGGGGAGAACGGCTTTTCTCAACGATCTGCAATCGGAAAATGCATAGGATTCCAATTCCGTTACAGACGTGGGAACCACTATCTCTTCCAGACTGTAGCAATTGCTAAATACATTACTTCCAAGGTGTTCCACACCGTTCGGTATGTTAAGATCTTTCAGATTATTACAATAGGCAAAAGCATGACTGCCAATGTCGCGCAGTGATACCGGCAATTTCACAGTCCGCAGAGCCGCATCCCAAGCACATAAATAACGAGGCAACGCCGTCACACCCTCCGGTATGACAAGCTCAGTCAGTGAGGTACATTCTCTGAAAGCACCTTCTCCGATGGATTTCAAAGACGCGGGTAAGGAAACGGAGGCTAAAGCGCCACATCCTAAAAATGCATAATCTCCGATCGATTCCAACCCATCCGGAAGGATAATCTGTTTGAGCGCGCCACAATCTGCAAAAGCATAGTCAGGTAATTCAGTAACCCCATCCGGCACTACTGCGATGGTATCCGTAGGAGATACTTTACATACCTCTTCTACAAAATTTTTGGGAAAATCAGAATAGACATCCACACTTTCCGGATTATTTACTGTAACGTCAACGCTATCAGCGAATATATTCATGGCGGCTGATATCGGTAATATGCTTACCGACATAGCCGCCAAGAGTATGTTCCTCAAACTTACGGTCATTATGAAGATGTTATTTAACGCATGACGCACGCAGCGCCGCAATCACGGCATTGTTAAAACCGTTTGCCTCAAGAGCATTAAGGCCCTTTATAGTGATACCACCCGGTGTGGTTACCTTGTCTATTTCAGCCTCCGGGTGTGCACCGTTGGCAAGCAGTGCGGCAGCTCCCTCAGCAGTAAGTGCGGCGATCTGAGTGGCGAAAGGTGCACGCAGCCCGAGTTCAACACTTCCTTCAGCTGCAGCACGGATAAAACGGAGGAAGAATGCTATGCCACATGAAGCAAGAGCTGTACAAGCCGGAAGATCTTTTTCTTTAATTACAAAAGATTTACCGGAGCGATTGAAAATTTCCTCCGTCAGTTTCACGTCTTCTTTCACTGCACCCTCCGGGTGGGCGATAAATGTAACACTCTTGCCATAGCGAATGGCAGTGTTGGGCACGATTCGGAACAGTCTCAAACCTTTCTTCGCGGCATCCAGACTCTCTGCAAGTTCTTCAAGATTCCAGAGCGCTATTACTGAAAGTATCAATGCGCCGTCCTTGATATGGTTTTTAATTTCAGGCAGCACGTCGGGAGCTATGAACGGTTTAACGGCGAGCACAACAATATCTGCCTCTGTCACCGCCTCCACATTAGAGAGTGTAGTCGTTACTTCAGGGAGTTCTCTTTTTATTTTTTGCAAGGTCGCTTCCGAAGCAGCAGTGCATACAATTTCATTCCCCTCGCCACATAGGGAAGCTGCCACAGCAGATCCCATATTCCCAGCTCCTATAACTGCTATTTTCATCTTTTGATTACTAAAATGTGTTGATTAATTTTTTTAGAAAATAATCACCGCATATTGGTTTAATACTGTCAACCTATGCTTAATCCTACAAATTGCATCAAAGATCGACAATCACCATAACGGGATAATGATCAGACGGGTTGCGTGCCTTATAGATTTGAGATTCAGAGCCAGCGTTATCTCCGGCATTCGCCTCAGCCGGATTTTCCTTGCTGCGGTAGGTGTCGGTCAAGATTCCATATTTCTTGACCTTCACGTCAGGAGTGGTAAAAATGTGATCTATGCGGCTCGTTGTGAAATCGTCGGTTTCATAGTCATTAAAAGTTCCGTTGAGGGCATAACGCAAAGCGGCAGTCTCATAAGAATCCTTCAGTTCACCGTCAGCCACGAATGTATCATAAGATGGATTTGTCTGGTCTACATTGAAATCTCCGGTCACAAACGCCGGCAATCCGTTGCCCATCTCCTGAATGCGTTTCTTCACGAGTTTGGCACTCTCAACTCTTGCCACCTCTCCCACATGATCCATGTGGAGATTGAAGAAAAGAAACTCCTTGCCGGATGGTTTGTGGTGGAATTTACCCCATGTACAGATTCTTACGCAAGCTGCATCCCATCCGAGCCCGGGCTTTTCAGGGGTTTCCGACAACCAGAAATCACCGTTGTCAAGAAGTTCGAACATTTCCGTGTTGTAGAAAATTGCGGAATGTTCACCCTCTTCCTTGCCGTCATCTCTTCCTACTCCTATATATTCATATCCCGGAAGTCCTGCCTTAAGGTCTTCGAGCTGCACTTTAAAACCCTCCTGCGTGCCGAAGATGTCAAATCCATGAAACTTTATGAGAGATTCGATGATGGCATGGCGGTTGCCCCAGCCGTTGCCCGCAGCCGAATCTCCTTTATTGAGTTGGCGTATATTATACGTTGCCACGGTAAATTCTGCCGGCACAGTCTTTTTTGTGCATCCTATCGCAAGGATAGCGAGAAGTAGAAATAAGAAAGATTTTTTCATGACGAGATTTGTATACTTAGATTTTAGAGATTTATTTGTGCAGTTAGTTGTCATAACGCGGGTTATACACGATGATAAGGGCACGGTTTATATTGATTTAACCCTCACTGGGCTGATATATTGTTAAGGAGATCTATTTTCCCCTCGTTAACCAGCTTCAGAATGAGCTCTCCGAAGAGAGTATTCTGCCAAGCAAACCAAGGACGTGTGAATTTTTCCGCATTGTCCTTATGGAAGGATTCATGGATGAATCCCGTTCCGGCTTCGGTATCCATAACCATCTTCACACAGTCGGCTATCTCATTGTCATCTTGACTCGTGAATGCTTTCATCATAATGCTCATTGGCCAAATCATGTCATAGCCTATATGCGGCCCTCCGATCCCCTCTCCGGCAGTTCCTTTGAAGAAATATGGATTGTATTCGCTCCAAACAAGACGACGGGTGTTGAGATAAGTCGGGTCATCGATAGCCACATCGCAGAGATAGGGGAGTGACAGTAGGCTCGGAGCATTAGAATCATCCATGAGGAGCTGATTGCCGAAACCGTCTACCTCAAATGCATACACCGGTCCAAATACGGGATGGTTATAGACAGCATAATTGTCAAGGGCTTCTTGCACTTCTGTGGCAAGTGCCGTACATCTCTGGGCGAGATCCTGCCTGCCGTTGACTTCATTAAGAATCTCTGCAGCCTTTTTAAGAACTGATACTGCGAAAAAATTCGATGGCACAAGAAATTGGAGAGTAGTGGCATCGTCGCTCGGACGGAAACTTGACACTATAAGTCCGCATGGCTTAACCGGAGAACCGAACCCGTCGTTGTTGAGAGTGTCAAGAGCCCTTTCGGTGACACGCTGGAATTTATAGGGTCCCACACCCTCCTTGCGTTGCTGTTCGGTGAAGGTGGTTAGAATTCTCTCGATTGCCTGTAGCCATTCATTATCGAAGATACTGTCATCCCCGGTCACTTTCCAGTATTCATAAGCAAGTCTGATAGGATAACATAAAGAGTCGATTTCCCATTTGCGTTCATGCAACTCGGGCTTCATGTCGGTAAGGTCTTCCATCCATTCGCTGCCTGTCGGACCATCGTTGAAAGCATTGGCATATGGGTCGATTATGATGCTTTTAAATTGGCGCCTTATCACACCTTCTACCATCTTCTTCAATTCCTTGTCGGAGTTGGCAAGCTGTACATAAGGCCACACCTGAGCTCCGGAATCGCGCAGCCACATCGCATGGATATCGCCTGTATATACGAAGGTATCAGGTTTCCCATTTTCATCCATACGGAAATGTACGGTAGTGTCAATGGTGTTGGGGAAGCAGTTCTCAAACATCCAAGAAAGCTTTTTATTAGTGAGAAGCTTCTTTACTCGTTCAATTTCCTTTTCGACGGCATCAGAATGGAAAAGGCGGTCGCTCGAGGCAGGACGGCATGTTACAAGTTCACTCTGAACGGTGTTTGACGCTATTTTATCGGCAGGAGATACGGGTATTTGGGCAGCCTTGACTGTCGATGTTCCTGCCATAGCCATGGCACAAGAAATTGCAATTAGAAATCGGTTCATATGTCGTATAGTGTGAAGATGCGATCTGGAAATTAGCATTATAAAACGCGAGATTCGCGACTATGCTGACGTATTAAAGGAGTTCCCGGCTAAAAATTCTATGGCAAAATCGTGTGGAAAGTTCATCGCTCAAGAGGGCGGTGCCTTGTTCTTCTTCCATTGATTACGCAAGAATGATAACCGGAGTTACAAATTTAAACAAAAAAACTAAAACATGAAATTCCACACCCATAAGAATAGCAATTTACTCTTGAATCCGGAATTAGTAAATTTGCTTGATATTCAGAGCCTATTAAAAACGAGAAGGCTTATTATAATACTTATCAAATAATTATAAAAAATAAGTCATCAAATTGGGATTTAAATTGAAAATTTAGAGTGAAAAGATATGAATCAAGCATTCTGAAATAAGAATTGCATCACCTTTCAAATGCCTTCAGATATAGCAATAAATTATCGTGCGATTAGAGGGATTATACAAAAATAATTTATTATTTTTGCAAAAAATTAAACAGACCTTAAACTAATCTCAACACATGGAAACTCTTTTACCGTTTGCATTTATCTGTCTTACATCGTTTTTCACTCTTACCAACCCCTTGGGGACGATGCCGGTATTCCTTTCTATGACAAAAGGCATGGACAATGCCCAGCGAGCAAGGATTGTCAGGCGTGCCACTATCATTTCTTTCATCATCCTCATATGCTTCACAATAGGAGGACAGGTGCTCTTTACATTATTCGGCATCTCGGCTAATGGATTTAAGATTGCAGCCGGCTTCATTATCCTTAAGATAGGCTTCGATATGCTGCAGGCAAAATATTCCAATACTAAACTCAGTGAGGAAGAGGTAAAGGTTTATGCTGATGACATTTCCATCACTCCGCTCTCCATTCCGATGCTTTGCGGACCGGGTGCGATCGCTAACGGTATCGTGTTGATGGAAAATGCCTCAACATGGGCCATGAAGGTAACTCTTATAGTAAGTATAGCGCTAATTTATATTCTCACTTATCTAATTCTTAGGGCTTCCACAAGACTTGTTCCGATTATCGGTGAGACGGGCAACAACGTGATGATGCGTCTCATGGGACTTATCCTGATGGTGATTGCCGTGGAATGTTTTGTCGGAGGTCTGAAGCCGGTGCTTGTAGATATAATTAAGATGGGTAACGGACTCCCGGTAGCATAAATTTAAAAAATAAATGGCTCCGTCTTGCTGACTATCTCAGTAGAGGCGGAGCCATTTTGATAGGAAGAATAGCAACAAAAGCACTGCCACGGTGATACCTAATGCCGCTAACCAACGAAGGTCAAAACTTGTTTGGAGCAATTGAACAAGTAAAGTCGTCAATGTGGCAGTTCCTATGAGCCGGACATTGTTTTGGGCCCTGTATCTCATAGGAAGTTTACCGGCGAATAAAATTGCCAAGCCACTTATTATTATGATGATGAGAAAACCCACTTCCATATTTTTCAGGAATAAAAATTAACAGATATCGTTTAATTCTTTTTATATGAACTCTTTTCTAAGGAATATTTTTTTCTAATGTAGGAGTCGAAGGATAGCAGAAGCCATGCACAGACGCCGAGAATGAGAAGGAAACTGATATTCCATCCCGAGAGATGTGTAATAGTAGCGGTAATATCTTTGCCTACTCCAACCATGTCAACAGATTGATATTCTGCAACCATGTTTGCTGCAGACGTTTCAAAGAATCGGGAGAACATATTGCCGCAGAACACAATCAGCGTGGTCACTGCAGTTATTATGGCTGTGGTGTATCCCACTATGCTCCACACACGTTCACGTCGTTTCTTACGAGCCTCAAATTTCCGTATCTGACACATCATCCGCAGTTGGAAATCGGGAGACAACTGCATCTCCTGTCCTCTTTCAGAAAGAGCTTTATATAATGCTGACCGGTCATTCATAATATTTAGAGAGCTTATTAATCAATACATATAATTTTTTCCGTGTTCTCATAAGACGCACTTTAACCGTTGATTCGCTGAGATGCATTAGTTCCGCTATCTCCTTTACGGGCAGATTTTCATAATAATAGAATGTAATCAGAGCCCGTTCATCAACCGAAAGTTCATCAATTGCCTTAGGAAGTATGGAAAGCCTCGGATCTTCAGATTCAAGAAAGTTTTCAACCTGTGAATCCGACAGATTCTGGAGCTGTGTCTCATCTACTTTGGTTTCCCGGATTTTCTTACGCCTCGTATGGTCTACTGCCTGGTTGTAAGCAATCCTGAAAAGCCATGTGGAAAAGTTACTTCGGAAGTTGAATTTAGCCAGATTCCGGAAAGCATTAACAAAAACATCCTGGGTTATCTCTTCGGCATCTACTTCGCGGCTTACTATCCTTACCACGAGAGAGAACACCAATTGTGAGTACTTATTCATGAGTAACCCAAAGCAATCGGTCTCGCCGTCAAGAATTCGGTTTATAATATTTCTGTCATTGATTTCCACATAACGTTAGACGTAACCGCCTTCCATCCGGTTACAAATGTATAAAAAAATTGTGATAGTTTTACATCCACAGAATAAAAATCAACCCCAATGCTTTATTCCGGTAGCTTAATGTGATTAATGGAAATCTAATAGAAAAATGAACACCAAATTGAGGCAAATATATCGTAAGAATTACTTTAAAGTATTGGGAAGCAGAAGTACATCCTTGCTGAAATCGCTATAATTATTTTTGGAAGAACAATGCCATTGAAATTCCCTTCAGAAGACTGTAAAGCCACAATTCCGGAGGCTACCAGCCATGCTGTTTTGCATATATCCTGAATCTTCTCACGATTATTATTTAGGTCAAGACCATTTTGTAAAGATTTTGCCCAGTCAGCAATTGCAGGTCCAACAAGAAAACCGCTCTTGAATACTTGTGTTTTTTCTTGCATTATTAATAAGTCTATCTGAAACCCCACATAGTCAGAATCCGAAGAGTATCGGAGACGTGAGGTGACATTAAAAGACAATTTATATAATTCGTTGTAATTAAGATCCTCTTTGTTGAATTCATGAGGATCTTGGCTTATATTAACAATTGTGATATCCATATTATGCAATTTCTATAGATTGGTTGTTGCTTATCCGATTCAGAAATACCTCAAGCCAAACATCATCATCGCATAATTCAGGATAGATGGCTTGAGATACTCCATAAAAGGGTCGAGAATCTCGCTGTCTTTTAATTTAGGAGTCTTTTGCGATTCACTGTTGTCAATAATCATGGTGGAAATATAGATATATTTATTGAGATTCTTGCGCAGGAGCAATAAATCTGGCTGGTAAAGAGGAACAGGGCAGTTAAAAATAAAATCATAATTATATCTTTGATTGTAGGTAATTATAACTTTTTCAAACTATTAGGTTTATTTTTGTGGGTGAGAAATAGGCTTTCTTATATGTTATGATAAATCCAGTGGGGGGATTTTGTCAGTTTGGCTTAAATTTTTTTGGTGGTGGTGTAACCGTTAAGAGAATCCTTCCGTCTAAAGAGACAGAAAACAAAACTTAAACAAATAAATTTATGAATGATTTAGCACCCGTTTTTGTCACCGGAATTATTTTCTGGACAATTTACAAAGTATTTGACCTTTTTGTTAGACGCCGCGAAAGGCAGATGCTTATAGAAAAAATCAATCCCGAAACCAGTGGTCATATCGACCTATCTAAAATTGCAGGTATTCTAAATCCACCGCAAAACAACCGTTTCACAGCTCTTAAATGGGCATCACTCTTTTTAGGGCTTGGAATCGGACTCTTGGTATATTTCTTTATTTATATAAATTGTCCCGCTATTAACGACAGATACAGTTTTGGATTAGCAGAAACGCTTGCAGGAAGTCTCGTACTGATAGGGGGAGGACTTGGATTGATGATAGCCTTTATTATTGAAATAAAAATAAGTAAGCACAAGAAGAGAGAAGAATAATCCGTTATTAAGAGCGGGGTTGATGATTGGTAACTCATTTTAATGTTATACCCTTTGCACTGCGGGCAGCCCCGGAAAAACCGTCTGCCCGCAGTTGATTAATGATATTTCTTACAATAAAAGAGTTGTGTCTCTGATATGGGATTATTCATATAGTCGCACATAGTCCACTTCATACCGCATTGGCAAAGCTTCCGGATCGATTTTTCCTCCGTTGTCACCGCCTAATGCCAGATTTAAAAGAATGTAATGTGGCTGATGCATAGGATTGAATCCATCGGGATTCCCGGTAGTCGAAAGATCTACCTCGTTAATTAGGGCGTCATCAAGATAGATTTTAAGATAATTTTCATCCCAATCCATTCTCCAGATATGAAATTTGGAAGCCCAGTCGGGATCCTTCTTCAGAAATTCTGAAAACGGTACGGTTTTTGAATTCCATTTAGGGGTATGTTTACGCTCTGTGCCCCATGCAGCATTAGCAAGAATATGAGGGACACCGTCTATGCGATAATACTCCATGATGTCTATTTCACCGTTGTCGGGCCATGGGTTATCTATTCCAAGCGTCCAGATTGCAGGCCATGCACCCGGACCGACCGGAATTCTTGCCCGAACTTCCAACGTGCCATATTTAAATTCCTTCTTTCCACGGGTATTTATCGATGCGGAGGTATAGTCAATGGTAGGACGTGATTCCCGCCAACTTTCAGAACCCTCTTTGTAAAGCGGGTTTGGACGTGAGTCGGGAAGACATTCAATCACCAGTAACCCGTCTTTACAGTAGGCATTCTGAGGTTGATACCATTGATCTTCACGATTACGTACGAATCCGTTCTCAAAATTCCATATATTACTGTCTACAGGTCCGTCGATGTTGAATTCCTCGCTCCATACTAATTTACGACCTTTTTCAGCCTGCGATATATCATTTTTTTCACTACACTCTTTCACTTGAGAACCCGGCAACGGATTATTAGCGTTCAAATTCATAAATGAGCCTATTGCTATAATAAAGGAAAGGCAGTAGGAACAGGATTTAGTATTCATAACAATTTATTTTAATAGCTTAAGGAAATAACCGGTTTTTACTTGCCGGATTACAAATTTAAATAAAATTCATTGTATATTATAGTTGACTGCGAGATATTCTTGTGCATTAACCATAGTTTATGTAATAAATTAGAGGAGTCAGACAACAAAAAAGAGGATATGGCACAAAGAACATTGCCACATCCTCTTGAAACCGTTTGGAAAAACAATCTTTTTACCAAAAATATTACTATTCCTGATTCTATCTTGATCTTATCTTGTCAGCTCTTTGACAGGAGACTTGGGTGCGAACAGAGATTGTGTTTTCTTCTCTGAACCGTTGGCTGTCACAGTAGCATTCTGCCTTATATCTCTTGATGACGCTCCGAACAGAATTTGATAATCACCAGGCATAACAACCCATTTTGAATCCTTCTGGTCGAAATAGGCGAGATCATCCTGACCGAATGTGAGTGTAACAACTTGCGACTCTCCCGGAGTGAGTTCTTTAGTTTTTGCAAACGCTTTCAGCTCTTTCTCAGGTCTGTCAGATTCTTTTGCATTGGGAGGAGTGACATATAGCTGCACTACCTCTTTGCCGGGATGACTTCCGGTGTTGGTCACCTTAATTTTTGCCTCGTATTTACCGTTGTTAAAAGTTACCTCAGGTTTGTCATATTCAAAAGTGGTGTAGGAGAGTCCATAGCCGAATGGATACGCTACGTTTTTATTGAAAGAATCAAAATAGCGGTAACCGGTGAAAACATCCTCTTCGTAGACTGTATAATCTACATTCTTAACTTTTGCTGAATCTGCACGTGCCTGATTGTTGGTAATGTCCATATTGGCTTTAAGATCCACAGGGAAATTAGCAGAAGAATAGTGGTCGGCAAAATCTATTGGGAAAGTCATTGTCAATTTACCGCTTGGATTCACCTTACCGGTAAGAATATCGGCAACACTGTTGCCACCTTCCTGACCACCCTGCCATGCGCAGAGTATGGCATCCGGCATGTCTCTCCAGGACACTGTTTCCACAACACCACCGACATTGAGAATTACAACAGTCTTTTTACCCTCAGCCCGGAATGCATTTGAAACATTCTTAATAAGATTTTTCGCAGCGGGAGACAAACGGAAATCATTCGACGTGCGGTCAAGGAATTCACCCGACTGACGCCCGATCGTTATAATAGCGATATCTGAATTCTTCGCATCCGCCTTAATTTTCTCAATATCTACCGTCATGTC
>CAZXHO010000003.1:10664-27989 GCA_964640365.1 uncultured Sangeribacter sp.
AATGCAGCCATGGGATTATTGTCTTGGGAAAGAGTGTCGTAATAATTTTTAAGATAATCCCGGTATTCCTTTTCAAGAGTCTCATCAGTGGTAAGCCCCGCATTGTGGATTCCATCAAGAAGCGACACTGTATAAGCCCTGTTGACATTTCCGGATCCGGTTCCTCCTGCAATAAAATCATAAGATGTATTGCCATAAAGAGCCACCTTATTGACATCGTTCCCAAGCGGCAGGGCATTACTATTGTTTTTCAGCAATACCATTCCTTCAGCAGCACTTTTACGAGTCAGGTCTGCATGCGATTTCAGGTCAGGTTTGTTGGAATACTTATAACCCTGATAAGTAGGGGTCTTTACAATCATTTCCAGAATACGCTTTACGTTTCTGTCCAACACTTTTTCATCGAGGCTTCCGTCTTGAAGACCAGCCATAATCATCTCATATTGCTTGTCTGTGCCAGGCTGAAGCATATCGTTGCCTGCTTTCATCTGTGCAACTGCATCTTTCCCGGCAAACCAATCTGTCATGACCATGCCGTCGTAACCCCACTCGTCGCGCAACAGATTGGAAAGTAGCATTTCTGATTCTGAAGCATATTCACCGTTGATACGGTTGTATGACGACATTACTGTCCATGGGTTAGCCTCCTTAATAGCTATTTCGAAACCCTTCAGATATATTTCCCTAAGCGCGCGGGGAGTAATTATGACATCATCCGCCATGCGGTTTGTTTCCTGATTGTTGGCGGCAAAATGCTTTATACTTGTACCGACACCGTTATCTTGGACACCATTGACATAGGCAGCGGCAATGAGTCCGCTAACAACAGGATCTTCAGAATAATATTCAAAGTTACGACCGCACAGTGGGTGACGGTGAATGTTGAGGGCGGGAGCGAGCAGCACATCCGCGCCATACTCCTTCACTTCCTCTCCTATTGCCTTTCCGACCTGATTAACGAGATCCGTATCCCAAGTGGAGGCCAAGAGTGTGCCGATAGGGAAATGAGTGCAGTAATAAGTGGCAGAGTCACCTTCGCGGGTAGCGTCTATACGCAAACCTGCAGGTCCGTCTGCAAGGACAACAGAAGGTATTCCAAGCCGTGGAATTGGATAGGTGGTTCCTGCGGCTCCCGCCACTTGTCCTTTGGAATCGCCAACCGCAGCTTCATCACCTGAAAAACCTGCCATACCCATACCAATGACCATTCTGACTTTTTCTTCTTGAGTCATGGCTTCGATGACTTCATCGATATTGTCAGGGGTAAGCTGGGGAGTACGTGGCCCACAGGATCCGGCGAGCAAGCAAATTGTTCCAATTATAGGTAGTTTTTTCATTTAGAATTATTGTTGAAAAGCATTGGCACAAATTCAGTCAGATATATTCTCCAGTTTTTCCAGATATGACCGTCCGGACTTTCTCTGTATACATAGGGATAACCATGGTCATCAAGATATTTTCTATAGTCTGAATTTGCTTGATAGAGAAAATCTTTATCACCGATGGCGATCCAGTAAAGAGCCGGTTTGGCAGCGAACTGTTTTGCCAGTTTCTCATCATGGTTGGCATATATAGGAGACTTGTTGTCTTTATTAGGCAAAATGGCAGCTGAGAAAAGACCAACATAGTCAAACATGTCAGGATATTCCTTGGAAATATGCAGCGAATGATATCCACCCATCGAGAGACCGGCGATTGCACGGTGCTGCTTATCTGCAATTGTCCTATAATTTTTATCCACGAAATTCACCACGTCCGGGAAGTGCTGTTCAAAAGAACCTTCCATTGTTTTAGGAAGCTGTGTTGTAGGAGGTGTGAATCCTTTGCTTGATTCACCGGGAGCGGCTTCCATATCAACGTTTCCGTTTGTCATAACCACAATCATGGGCTCAGCTTTCCCTTGCGCTATAAGGTTGTCGAGCACTTGTGCGGCACGTCCGAGCTCAGACCAGGCATTTTCATCACCCCCCATACCGTGGAGCAGATAGAACACAGGATACCTTTTGTCGCCTGTCTCATAACCCGGCGGGGTATAGATAGTCATTCTTCGGTTCATATTAAGTGTAGGCGAGTTATACCACACTTTTGAAAGTGTGCCGTGTGGTACGTCATTCACTTTATATAAGTCGGCATAGTCTCCGTCAACAAGAAACACATTGGTAATGGTAGCAGTGTCGCGGATCTGGAATACGTTTGCTGGATCCGGCATTCTAAGTCCGTCAACTATGAAAGAATAGCTGTAGAGTTCAGGAGATAGGGGAGCAGAAGTAAATTCCCAGACTCCTTCGGCGTTCTTAACAAGGTCAGCAGTGCCGGGGGCATCGAAAGTGCCGTAGGGAGTTTCAGTAGGTACAGTCGGGAGGAAATCCCCGGTCACTTTTACAGACTTTGCTTCAGGAGCATTCATTCTGAAAGTCACCGAGTGGTCATTGTTAACTTCAGGAGAAACTATCTTAGAGAATCCCCAAAGCGCCTGTTGGGCAGACACTGTAAAAATAGTGAGCAATAGGGAGAGACCCAGTATTAATCTTTTCATAAAGCCGTTAGTTTGATAAGTCACCGCTGCCCCGTGAAACGAGAGTTATCAGGGCAGCGATGTAGTTATGTGTTAGTTATCAGATGTTTGGAGTATTCCAGATTTTGGTAGATGTACATGTTGCTTTCTCTTTGAGAGAAGCTACTTTAAATTCAAATTCACCCTCCTCAAGAGTCCACTTGTTATCATAGTTAACAAATGCAAGTGCGCTTGCAGGAATTGTGAATGTCACAGTTTTGCTCTCACCCGGTTTCAGAGACACTTTATCAAAGCCTCTCACCCTTAAAGCATCCGGAGTGGATGAGGCAACGAGGTCTGAAGAATAAAGGATCACGGGTTCCATACCCTCAACATTTCCTGTGTTTTTTACAGTCACAGAAATAGTCAGGTCATCTGATGGAGCAAACTCCTTCTTGTCAACTTTCAGATCGGAATATTCATAAGTGGTATAGCTTATTCCATATCCGAAAGGCCACTGCACGTCGATATCTGCCGTGTAGCCATAAGCACCCTGCATCATAGGTACTGTTTCACTGGGCTTATGGTCGTATGTTGCAAGAGCATTTGTCCATTTGGGATAAGTGTAGGGAAGTTTTGCACTGAAATTACGTTTCCCTGCAAGGAGAAGTGCAAGGGCATCGCCACCATAGTTGCCAGGAAGAAGGATGTCTACCACAGCAGATGCGAGTGGCTCTATTTCCCTGACGAGGCGAGGACGGCCTCCATTAATCACCAATACGATTGGTTTCCCGGTTTTTGCGAGAGCTTTTACGAGATCTAACTGATTTCTGGATAGTGTAAGTTCATTTAGGTTGCCTACAGTTTCGCAATAAGAGTTCTCACCAATGCAAGCTACGATAATGTCGGCGCCTGAAGCAGCTGCAACAGCTTTCTCAATACGCACGTTAGTTTCCTTTTCCCATTGTCCGAAGTCTTCCACATAGTCCATACCTTGCTCAAGCACCACCTTATTGCTTCCGAATTGATTACATAGGGCTTCATAAATTGTGTTATACTGTTCATGGAACATCGGATGGTTAGTACCCTGCCATGTATATGACCAGCCACCATTGAGACAACGCATAGAATTGGCATTAGGCCCGGTTACGAGAATTCTCTGTCCCTCTTTAAGTGGAAGTGCACTGTTTTCATTCTTAAGAAGAATTTCGCTCTGCACTGCAAGTTCAAGAGCCTTGGCAGCGAATTCATCAGACCCAAACAAAGGATAATCTTTATAATTGGTGTTGGGTGTTTCAAAGAGTCCGAGTCTTAGTTTAAGCCTGAGGATACGGCTAACGGCATCATCTATCCTGCTCATAGGCACTTTCCCTTCATCCACGAGTTCTTTAAGAAGAGTACAGAATTCTACATCGTTAGGAGTCATAGACATGTCTATACCCGCATTTATAGCCATTTCAATGGCTTCTTTATAGTTTGCTGCCACTTTGTCGCGGCGCCATATGTTATGTATGTCAGCCCAGTCGGTGACAATCATGCCGTCCCAGTTAAGGTCCTCCTTAAGCCATACGGTCAGCATCTCATGGTTGGCATGGAAAGGAAGATTGTTGTTGAGTGCCGAGTTAACCATAACTGAGAGTGCTCCAGCCTGGATAGCTGCCTTATATGGAGCAAAATATTTCTCTCTGAGGTCAGCCATATTGACTGAGGCTGGAGTACGGTCTTTTCCTGAAACGGGATTACCGTATGCCATATAGTGTTTAAGACATGCGGCAACATTCTGTAGGCCGAGATGGTTATTGTCGTCTCCCTGATATCCTTTGACCATTTCAACAGCCATTTCAGCGTTGATGAAGGGATCTTCTCCGAAACTCTCCCAAATGCGACTCCAGGCGGGATTACGCCCGAGGTCCATAACAGGATTATAAACCCAAGGAATATCGCATGCTCGTGCCTCATATGCAGTCACGCGGGCACCTTCCCTTACAAGTTCACGGTTGAAAGAGGCAGCCATATTTATCTCCTGAGGGAAAAGAGTTCCTCCCATGGTATACGTTGAGCCATGGTTCTGGTCGACACCGTAGATATCAGGAATACCTATGTACTTCATAGAGGCATCCTGAATACCTCCGATGATTCTGCACCAAGTTTCGGGAGTCTGTGCCATACCCAATGGAACATTGAGCACTGAACCCACCTTATATTCCCCGATAACTTTATTGACTTTTGCAGAGTCGAGTTCAACTTGACCGTTGATGAGAGAATCACACTGCACTTCATCAATTGTGACCTCACACATTTGTCCTACTTTTTCATCGAGCGACATCCCTGACAGAATTTTCTTCACTTGTGCTTCAATATCGGAATCCGGTTCGATTGCAGGAGAAACATTCCCTTTGTTGTTACCGCTGCATCCAACTGCCAATAGGGCTATCGATGCAATCCATAAGTTTTTCAGCATGATTTATGATAATTTCGTTGATAGGTTATACTTCTGCTAAATTACAAATAAGTTCTAAATAAAAATGAAATAGCGTTTAATAATGAAAGGTAAAGTAAAAATAGAAAGAGAATATAAATTATAATATGCTAAATATCAGGAATATGGGTTATATATAAGTAGGTTAAAAAGTAAATGATAGTTGCATCTGAAGGAACTTTGAGTGTTTTGAGAACATGTTGATAAGGTATAAAAGGCAAAGATAAATATAAGGGTTTATTGATATGAAAAAGCCAGCATGCATTCCGGAATAAACTTATTTTTGGATAACACAATAAAAATCTTTATATTTGCTATCGAAATATTAACCTTCTGTCTTCTAACATCATGCCATATATATTTAGGATTTTAATAAGCTTATTGCTTATTATGCATTTTAATTTCGATAGTTTCGGGAATTCGATGCATCCATTTGTGAAAGAAAACCTTAAAGACCTTGAGAAACTGGATTCACTCTTAATGAACGATTTTGAATCTTCAAATAAAAAAGAGATGAGGATAGGGGCATTGCGTGCCGCATTGTCAACTACGAGAAATCGCCGTGACCGTTTGCCATTGGTAAGAAAACTTTATGAAGAATACATGGCATATAATTCGGATTCAGCCATGAAATATATTGATGAGGTATATGCAATAGTGAGTGAATTTCCACAGGGAAATGATTCCCTTATAGTAGCTGCTGTGATTGATAAAGCATATATCAGTTACATTCAAGGTTATCATAATGAGGCTGCCGATTTACTCAAAGGAATAAGGGGAAAGATAGGCGATAATAAATTATTAAAACTCAAATATTACAAAGCTAACGAATACGGCGTATCCATGGAACTTGTATATGCCTCGGGTAATAGCATGAGGGAGGAGCAGATAAAAAAGAGAATGTTGATGTGGAGAGACTCCGTAGCATCTGTGAGCGACGTGCTCCGCAATCAATATATCTGGCTTCCAATTGCTTGTAAACTTGAGCGTGGCAATGTAAAAGATGTGGGTATGGATGAACTGGAGCGATTAAGGGAAGCTGTGGATACAATTTCAGATGTCAAGAATATAGGTTCTCCCAATGCCTATTGGATTGCACGTTATTATAAAGAGACTGGAGATATCTCAAAAATGGTTCATTATCTCACAATTGACGCACAGTATAAAGTCAAGAACCAGATACGTGAAGTGGTTTCCCTCCCCGAGCTTGCCCAATGCCTTTTTGAACTCGGTGATATCGACAGGGCATTCAATTATTTGAGTTACGGCACCAAGCAGATCAACGCATATAATAACAGGAATAGAATTGTGATGCTTACATCCCTGATCACTACAGTAAGGGATGCCTATCAAGAAAAGCTTAACGAAAGAGATAAACTGCTGAAGATAAGTATTTATGTCTTGATCTTGGTGGTCTTGATCCTGTTAGGGGCAGTGGCGTTTATCATAATGCGAAATAAAAAACTCCATTCCATCAGATTGGAATTGTCAAAAGTAAACGGACAACTGATAGAAACTGTAGACGAAAGAGACGGTGCGATTCAGTCGCTTAAAGAAGCGAATGCGAAATTGAGCGAATTGAATAACGTTAACCGTGGGGTTATAGCTTTTGCTTTCCGTCTTGTGTCGCTTCAGATTGGTCGTCTTGATGATTTCAGGAAAAAACTTTTGCGTAAATATAAATTAAAACAGTACACTGAACTTGGCAGCTCACTTGCTGACGATGATGTTATAAAGGACCGCTATAAAGAATTTTATTCAGTTTTTGATCAGACAATTCTTTCGATATTCCCGGATTTTGTAAAAGAATATAATGAAACTGCCAGTGAGGAAAACAAGGTTAATGATGAGTCTATCAATTCCAGCAAGCATCTGAACATGAGTCTTAGAATCTATGCGCTGCGTCGCCTTGGAATCGATAAAAGTGGAGACATAGCGCAGATGCTTAATGTCTCGATACGGACTGTCTATAATAATAGAAGCCCTAAAGGTTCCAAAAACAGTAGTGAAGGGAGCCAGTCATAATGAAAATTAGTGTTGAAATCTTGTGAAATAGTTACTTCTAACCTAACTATAAATTATTGTTATACAGAGAGATGATGTTATTATAAGTTACTTGGGTATTACTATCCTGAAAGAATGTGTTAAAGTGCGTTAACTTTGCGACATAAGAATAGGTCTGCACTAATATGGTCGGACCGTGTGGAGCAGGGAAAATATTTTAATCATATATCTTAACCAACTTTAATAACATGAATCAAACTAAACATCAGACTCCATGGAGGCAGATTGCCGCCATTTTCCTGTTCCTGATCGGAGGTTTGTGCGCAATGGCGCAAGACGTGACCACGAGTGGAACAGTGACCGATGAAAGTGGTGAAGGGCTTATCGGAGTGTCAGTAATGGCACAAGGTACGGCAATAGGAACCACAACTGACATCAACGGTAACTACACAATCAAGGTAAAGCCGGATGCAATTCTTGTTTTCTCTTATGTCGGTATGACAACTCAGAGCCATAAGGCAGTAAATGGTACTCTCAACGTGGTTTTGAAAGAGGCTTCGGTTGCCCTCGATGAAATGGTGGTTGTGGGATACGGTGTACAACGTAAAAGCGACGTGACCGGATCAATCTCTAAAATCGAAGGAGCTTCTCTTGAAAACCTTACTTTAAATAACCCGACTGCAGCTCTTGCCGGTAAGACTTCCGGTGTGCAGGTTGTGAGCACTTCAGGTGCGCCTGGTTCTGCTCCTACAATCCGTATACGCGGATATTCCTCAAACTCCGATATGGCACCTCTTTATGTGGTTGACGGTATTCGTCTGAGCGACATATCAGGTATAGACCCGAGCCAGATTGAGTCTATCGAGGTTCTGAAAGACGGTGCTTCTGCTGCCATATATGGTGCACAGGCAGGTAACGGTGTAGTTTTGATCACTACAAAAAGCGGAAAAGGTAAAGACGGTTCCGTACGCTACGATTTCCAATATGTCAATGAGACTATCGGGCGCCGTCCAACAATGCTTAACGCTAAAGAATATACCGATTATATGGTTGAAGCCGGTGTATTTGAACAAGGTGTGTTTAGTGCTCTCGGCTGGAACGGACAGACTGATACAAACTGGTTCGATGTAGCTTTCGGACACGGTGAGCAGTTCAAACATACTGTTACACTTGAAGGCTCAAATGATAAAGGTTCTCTTTTTGCATCAATTTCATACCTCACCAACAACGGTCCTGTGAGAGGCGATGCCGATACCTACAACCGTCTTTCAGGTAATCTTAATGCGGATTATCAGATTAAACCATGGCTTAAAGTCGGTGCCACCGCAATAGCAGAACGCTGGCGCACAAGAAACGTTTCTGCGTCCAACCAGTGGGGCGCAATGCTTACTTCTGTATATGCACTCGATCCTCTTACGCCCAATGTGGTTTCTCCTTCCGAACTCGACAGATACTCTCTGATGACTGCCCATAAGGATGAGCTTCTTAAAAATGAAAACGGAGATTACTACGGCTTGTCACCATTCTATACAGGTGAAAATATCCATCCTATGATCATGCGTGACCGCCAGCTCGATAAATCTTACGGATTTAACGTTACCGGATCAGCATACTTGCTTTTCAACCCATGGAAACCCCTTACTTTCACATCCCGTTTCGGATACAGGCTCTCTTCAAGCCATTCTTCCCACTACGAAGTGCCTTATTACGGTTCGGTACAGGCAAATTCGCCTAACCTGAACATAAATGCCAGCAATGGTACAGGTATATATTATCAATGGGAAAACTTCTTGAACTACAATCAGACCTTTAACCAGGTACATGCAGTAAGCGCTATGGCGGGTCTCTCATTCCAGAAGGATATTTATTCTTCTACTTATGGAGCCGCTAACCAGAAAGACGGTGTTCCTGCAATACCTGTGGCAAATCCGGAAGTATGGGGCTATCTTGACTATGCCAATGCAGGTGCCGACAAAGGAGTGGGCGGAAATCTTAGTGAGTCTACCCAGTATTCATGGTTCATGCGTGCCGGATATACCTATGACAACAAGTATATGGTTCAGGCTTCGGTACGTGGGGATGCTTATGATAATTCAAAACTTCCATTGACTAACCGTTGGGGTTACTTCCCATCTGTCAGCCTCGGTTGGACAATTTCTCAAGAAGATTTTATGGGTTGGAGCCGTCCGGCTCTCGATTTCCTGAAATTGAGATATTCATGGGGTAAGAATGGTTCTGTAGCTCCTCTCGGAGGCTTCTCATACGCATCAATCATCGGTCCGTTCAACACCGGTAACTACGGCTGGGGACAGTGGGGTAATGCTGTGTGGACTTGGGACACCAATATGTCGGGAGCTTACAACTGGGTTAACGGTAATGGTCCGACAACACTTGGTAACCCGACACTCAGCTGGGAAACCATGACTCAATGGGACCTCGGTTTCGATGCACGCTTACTGGATAACAGACTGACTCTCGGATTCGATTATTTCCACAAGATGACCGACGGTCTTCTGGTAAGCGGCGTAGTGCCCACACTGTCACTCGGTGGTGTCACATCTCCTATCAATGCCGGTGGTGTATTGAACGAAGGTGTTGAAATCGAATTGGGTTGGCGCGACAATGTAGATGATTTCTCTTACTCTATCAGTGCAAACTTCTCCACACTAAGCAACAAAGTTACCAAGCTTCATCCCACTGTGCCCATCATTAATGGTGCATCATTCTCAAATATTGTTGTTACACGCTTTGAGGTTGGTGAAAAGGTATGGCACTTCTATGGCTACGAGTATGCAGGTGTAGATCCTGAGACAGGTGCGGCTCTATATTGGGTAAATAGAGATGGCAAACGCGAGAAAACAGCTTCTCCTGAAGAAAGCGATAAAACCAATATTGGTGATGCCATACCTGATTTCACTCTCGGTCTGAACATCAACATGGCATATAAAGGATTTGATCTTGTAGTAAGCGGTTCAGGACAGTTCGGAAATAATATCTATATGACCCTGCAGCGTCAGGACCGTCTGACTTCCAACCGTATGAAGAAAGTATTCTACGACAATCGCTGGACTCCTTCCAATCATAATGCCTCTGTGCCCGGTGCGGCTCAGATAAGCGGAGGTGCGGATGCAGAACGCTATCTATTCTCTTCTGCTCAGGTTTATGACGGTTCATTCTTCAAGATCCGTCAGGTTCAGCTTGGTTATACCATTCCGAAACACATCACAAGGAAAATATTTGTAGACAATTTCCGTGCTTATGTTTCGCTTGATGATTTCTTCACTATTTCCAATTATCCCGGTTTGGACCCGGAAATCAGTGCCGGAACAGGCTCAAGCCAGGGTCTCGACATGGGTGGTTATCCGGTGTCTAAGAAAGTAAGCGTCGGTTTCAACATCACATTCTAACTTTCCGAAAAATACATATCCATGAAAATTATAAGAAAAGCATTATTTGCAAGCTTTGTCGCCTTGTGCGGTGGAGTAATTACAACAGGATGTACAGATGAATTAGATATAGTTCAGAAAGGTGTCTATCCTACAAATACATATTATTCTACAGATGCAGAAGCTGCCACTGCGCTTGCCTTGTCCATGTCATATATCAACAACATGGCGTTTGAGGTGATTCAGTCAATAAACTGTCTGAGTGATGACGTATGGCCCGGTGGCGCCAATGCCGGTGACCAGCCAGGGTTACACCAATTCTCGGGATTCTATATTTCTACGGAAAATGATAAGGTGCTCAACATCTATTCTTTCTCTTATCGTCTCATATATTTCTCTAATGTACTTATAGAGGCTATTGAGCCCAAGACTGATGCGACTCCTTTCATGAAACAGTGTGTGGCGGAAGCTTACTTTCTCCGTGGATGGGCTGAGTTTTATCTTGGTGTATTATGGGGCAATCCTCCTATCGTAGATCATGTGCTTCAGCCATCAGAATATAATTCTGTAACCAATTCCAATTATGGCGACATGCTCGAACAGGCTGCAAAAGATTTCAAGTACGCTATAGACTTGGGTGCTCTTCCACAGAAAGCCGCTCTTGGCGACAAGACAAATCTTGCACATTGCACACTTGCTGCCGCTCAGGGTTATCTTGGCAAGGTCTATCTTTTCCAGAAGAAATATTCAGAGGCTGCAGCTATGCTCGAAAATATTATTTCAAGCAACAAATATGCTCTTTATGACGGAGAATACGAAAATTTGATCAAGGCTCCGTCAAACTGGAGTGATGAAGGCATCTTTGAGATCAATTGCCCTCCGGGTCAGTCTGATGCAACTGCGCCACAGCTCATGAGCTATGTATATCAGTATGCGGGATGGCGTGAAGATGCATTTGATTTCACAGGCATTGACCCTTCTTTCGGTAATTTTAATACCACCGGTTACGGCTTCTTCAACCCACAGGGTGCCCTTGTAGAAGCTCTTATCAAGAGTGACGGTGCCGATGGCTATCGCACCACATCTGTAGTTAAGGATCAGGATTTTGTTCAAAATGTAATGAAAATTGCAAAGAAGCCAAATGCTCCTGCTCACGGACACGGTCTTTATTGCGGTTGGAAAAACAGGTATGAATGGTCGGATGTGTCTATGAACTGGGGTGGTTGGTCTCCATTCCCTGCTACCAACTTCCGCTATATGCGTTATGCAGAAGTACTTCTGAGTGCAGCCGAAGCATATCTTGAAAGCGGTAAGGCAGACAAAGCTCTTGAATATGTTAACATGGTTAGGGCAAGGGCAAAAGCACCCTTATATTCATCTATTGATCTGGATAAGATCAAACTTGAGCGTCAGGTAGAACTCTGTATGGAAGGACAACGCTTTATGGATCTTGTACGTTGGGGCGATGCCGAGAAAGTACTGGGTACACAAGGTCAGAATATCGAAAAACTTGATATCGATGCACAGGGCAAATGGATTCTCGTTCATGATGATGCATCAAGCCCATCTTATGGATTCAAGAGCGGTAGAAATGAGTATCTGCCTTATCCACAGCGCGAAATGGATCAAAACAAGAATATTCAGCAGAATCCGGGATATTAATTTTGGTTCTTTGGCGTAAGTCAAAAACGTTCACAAATTAGGTTATTCTAATAATATATCGGCAGGGGTATGTCAAAGCGACATACTCCTGCCATTATGTTTTTTCATGACTCTTTCCATTGTAATATGTAATAACTTGCTTCTAATGTTTTTGTAATTTCTTGAAAATACTTGTACGAATTAGGGAAAGTCATAAAAATGTAATAAATTTGTATTCCCAAAAAGAGATAATTTTATGGCTGATCGCATATTGCTTTGTCTTTGTCATATGAGTGGCAAAGAGATGGATTTCATTAACGAGGCATTTGCCGACAACTGGGTGCTTCCACTCGGTCCAAATGTAAGTGGCTTTGAAAAGGATCTTGAACATTTTTTCATTACCGTTCCGCTTGAGGGCAGCGTCATGTTGCAGGATGAAGATCTGAAGATTTCTCACAATCCGGATTTGCTTTTACAGAAAAAAATTGTTGCACTTTCAGCCGGAACCGCCGCCATACATCTTGGACTAATAGCTTTGGATGTTAAGGCAGGTGATGAGGTGATAGTGCAAAGTTTTACCTTTAGCGCTTCAGCCAATCCTGTGACCTATGTCGGAGCTACCCCTGTATTTGTGGACTCTGAACCTGAGACATGGAATATGGATCCGGAGCTGCTTGACAAGGCAATCGCCGACAGAATAGCCAAGACCGGAAAGAAGCCGAAAGCAATAATTCCGGTTTATCTCTACGGTATGCCTGCCAAAATAGATGAAATACTTACCGTGGCGCAGAAGTGGGAGATCCCCGTGCTTGAAGATTCGGCAGAAGCCTTCGGAAGCCTCTACAGAGGTCAATATTGCGGCACATTCGGTCGTTATGGGGTACTTTCTTTCAATGGCAATAAAATGATTACCACCTCGGGAGGAGGAGCTCTCATATGCCCGGATGAGAAAATGGCAAAATTAATGACGAACTATGCCACTCAATCAAGAGAGCCGGAACCTTGGTATCAACATGAAAGAATTGGCTATAACTACCGCTTGAGCAATATTTCAGCCGGCATAGGGAGAGGACAAATGACTATTGCGGAGGAACATCTCGCACATCACAGGCATGTGCAGGAACAATATCGGAATTTTTTTGCTGATGTGCCCGGAATAGAACTGCATGATAACCCCGGACCTGAATTCGATAGTAATTTCTGGTTGTGCGCCATTACCTTCGCACCCGGTCTGAAAGTGAAAGAAGATGACGGTTGCGGGCGTCCGGAGGCAATGCGCAGACTCCTTGAAAAAGAAAACATCGAGACGCGCCATCTATGGAAGCCGATGCATCTTCAGCCTGTCTTTGCCGATTGTCCCGCTTATGTGAATGGAGTCAGCGAAAATCTGTTTGAAAGAGGTTTGTGCATCCCTGCCGGTCCTTATGTGGGAGAAGCGGAAGTACGTAAGATAGTTGATTCCATTAAAAATTCAATTGTCTGACGGATGCCTTATCTACATATCCTTAATAATGGTAGTAAAAACGGTAATTCGGGTATGTCAAATAAAAATATATGATTTAATTTTGCATTAGAAATTGATTGACTTTTTCTTGTCAGGGAGAGAAATTTCAACGATAAGCAAATAATTAAAATAATGGAAAGAAAAATCATAAAAGATAAAGAATTCGGAGGGGAGCGACCTCTTTTTGGAGAAAAAAACATATGCCTTGAAAACGTTACCATTCATATGGGAGAGTCTGCATTAAAGTGTTGTATGGACGTGGAGGCAATAGGTTGCCGTTTTGAAGGCAAATATCCGTTTTGGCATGTTGACGGATTTAAGATAAAAGATTGTTTGTTCACGCCCGGTGCCCGTGCAGCCTTATGGTATTCACGAAATCTTGTGATGACTGATACCCAAGTTGATGCCCCGAAAATGTTCAGGGAGATGGATGGTATTGTGCTTCGTAATGTCAATATACCGGATGCCGAGGAAACATTATGGCATTGCTCCAATGTAGATATCAAGGATGTCAAAGTGGCGCACGCAGACTATCTGTTTATGCATTCCCACGACATAAAGATAGAAAACTGGCATCAAGATGGAAATTACTCTTTCCAATATTGTCGCAATGTAGAAATCCGTAATGCCGTAATCAATTCTAAAGATGCTTTCTGGGGAACTGAAAATGTAACTATTTACGATTCGGAAATAAATGGTGAGTACTTGGGATGGCATTCACGACGTCTGAAGCTGGTGCGTTGTAAAATTTCAGGAACTCAGCCATTATGTTATGCCCGCGATCTTATTCTGGAAGACTGCGAATTTGCAGCAGATTGTGACCTCGCATTTGAAGATAGTGAGGTTAACGCAAAAATCTTGTCTGACGTCACAAGTATAAAGAATCCGGAGAAAGGATTTATACAAGCTAAGTCAGTCGGAGAGATAATCATAGATGAGCATTCAAAAGCAAAGAGCCCGGTAGAGATAATCACAGATGGTAAAATTTAATTTTGATGAACTGACTGACCGGCGTGGCACGTCTTCGCTGAAATGGGACACTAATAAGGATTCCGATGTCATTCCTTTATGGGTTGCTGATATGGATTTCCGTACAGCGCCCTCAGTGCGTGAATCTCTTGCAAGAAGAGTTGCAACCGGGATATTCGGATATACGGATGTCCCTGAAACTTATTATAGTGCCTTGGAAGGATGGTTTATGCTCCGTCACGGCTGGAGCATTGATCCTGCAATGGTGATATATACTACAGGTGTTGTCCCTGCCATCTCGGCTGTTATTAAAGCGTTGACTATACCCGGTGACGGCGTTATACTCCAGACTCCGGCTTACAATTGTTTTTTCTCCTCAATTAGAAATAATGGATGTCGCGAGGCAGACAATGCTTTGCTTCGCCATGATCTGCAGGACGGGTTCACTTATTCTATAGATTTTGAGGGGTTGGAGAAGATGGCAGCCGATCCTCGTAACAAATTGCTCATACTCTGCAACCCTCACAATCCTACCGGCAGAGTATGGACAAAAGAAGAATTGGTCAGAATTCGGGAAATATGTCATGCCAATGGAGTGATTGTGGTAAGTGACGAGATTCATTGCGAACTTGTGCGCGGGAGCTATCATTATATACCATATGCAACGGTAGACAATAAGGCAATCGTATGTTGTTCACCGAGTAAGGCATTCAATACAGCGGGTCTGCAGATCGCCAATATCGTGTGCCCGGATGAAGATATCCGTCGTAAAATAGACCGTGCAATAAACGATAATGAGGTATGTGATGTCAATCCATTCGGAATCGATGGGTTAATCGCAGCTTATACGGGTGGTGGAGAATGGCTGGATGCTCTCAACCGATATTTAGACGGTAATTATTCATATTTAAGGCAGTTCTTTTTAAAGAATATGCCGGGGGTAAGTATTTGCAATTCCGAGTCAACTTATCTTGCTTGGATTGATTTCCGGGGCATAGGCATGAATGGAAATGAAGCTGAGGAATTTTTCCTTGAGAACTCGCATGTTAGACTCAGTTCAGGAAGCATATATGGAGATTGCGGATATGTGCGGTTAAACTACGCATGTCCACGCAGTCGCCTCGAGGAGGCACTTGGAAGGATGGCATCGGCACTCAAAGAATTTAAGAATTGACTACAGATATAAGACTAATCCGAGAAGGGCGCGCTCTGTCTTGGAGACAACGACTCAGCCTGACGGTTGCCCTGTCACTGCCTGCGATGCTTGCCCAATTGTCAAGCATCGCAATGCAATATATAGATGCCTCCATGGTAGGTCGCCTCGGTGCTGATGATTCGGCATCCATAGGACTTGTGTCTACGAGTCTTTGGCTGTTTTGGGGCATTTGTTCTGCGATGACTTCGGGATATTCCGTTCAGGTGGCACATAAAATCGGAGCTAACAATGCAGAGGGTGCACGCAAAGTTTTCAGACAGGGAATTGTAGCGGCTCTCATATTTAGCTTCTTCATAGCGGCAGTTGGTGTTGCCATAGCTTGGCGTCTGCCACATTGGCTTGGAGGTGAGGAGAAGATATGTGCGAATGCCTCTTTATATTTTGTTGTGTTTGTGGCGGCTCTACCTCTCTTGACACTCAATTATCTTGCAGGCGGTATGCTGAGGTGTGCTGGTAATATGAAAGTCCCCAGCGCCATCAGTGCACTCATGTGTGTTCTTGACTGTGTATTCAATTTTATCTTGATATTTCCATCCCATCATTTCACAATAGGAGGAATGAATGTAACGTTGCCGGGTGCTGATCTGGGAGTTCTTGGCGCAGCGCTCGGCACGGTAGGAGCTGAGGCAGTTTGTGCTGTGTTGATGATGTGGTATGCCTACCGGAAGCAGCCTGAGATAAGGCTTGCAGGTTATTCGGGAAATTGGCGTCCCACCCGCGACATAACACGTAAGGCGGTGTCAATCTCCATTCCTATGACTGTTGAGCATGCAGTGATATGTGGTGCCCAAATAGCGGTAACTATGATAGTTGCTCCTTTGGGAGTGGTGGCAATAGCAGCCAATGCGTTCGCTGTGACAGCGGAAGGGTTATGTTATATGCCGGGTTATGGCATAGGAGATGCTGCTACAGCATTGACGGGTCAGAGTCACGGGGCTTCGCGCGATCTTCTGACGCGTCGGTTCGGATATATGGCGGTAGGACTTGGAATGTCTGTGATGACAATAATGGGGGTTCTTATGTATCTCTTCGCCGGAGATATTATGTCGCTCATTACTCCCGTAAAATCAATAAGTGATCTTGGAACGGAAATATTGCGGATCGAGGCATGGGCGGAACCCATGTTCGGTGCATCGATAGTGGCATATGGAGCATTTGTAGGGGTGGGGCACACCACGTTGCCGGCGATAATGAATTTCGGAAGCATATGGCTTGTAAGGGTGCCTTTGGCATGGTGGCTTGCAGGAGAGATGGGTTTACCCGGCGTATGGACAGCCATGTGCATAGAACTGATATTCAGGGGAAGCATATTTTTGCTGCGTCTCCTGTTCTCCCGGTGGTATCGTTGAAAGGATTTATATTTATATAAATATATGCTGCCTCGGTCCAGACTTGCTGAAGAGGGCGCAGGTAATAAAAAGGCAGAAATGTGTAAAAATGCAAAAATACCTTTTGAAATCTTTGTGTGAATGGACAAAAAAACATAAATTTGCACATAAATCCACAGGGTGCGTCTGCCATCCCGTGGGTTATGGTTTTCCCACAGCCGTAAAAACTCAGCAATCTAAACTAAATAACAAACAATAAAACTTAAATTTAATCCGCCAAAATAGTAATAAAAAAGACTTCATT
>CAZXHO010000004.1:0-6553 GCA_964640365.1 uncultured Sangeribacter sp.
CCCTCTGCTTGTAAGGCAGATGCTCTAAACCAGCTGAGCTAATCGCCCGATTGCGAGTGCAAAGTTACTCTAAAATTATATAACTGCCAAATTTTTTTGCTAATTTTGTGAAAAATTTTTGACAAATTTATTTTATTCTAATCTATTTTATTGATTAACAGTAAAATAAATAATATAAATACTGCCACGATTTTTCATGGTTAAAGACATAAAAATAGAAGATTTCGACTATTCGCTGCCCGATGACAGGATTCCAAGGTATCCACTGCAACAGCGTGATGCTTGCAAATTGCTCCTTTCGCGTCCCGACAGAATTATAGCTCACCGTCATTTTTCCGATCTCCCTGCCCTCCTGCCACCCGGAACTTTACTCGTATGTAACGATACCAAAGTTATCAATGCACGAATCTCTTTCTATAAAAAAACCGGTTCTCGAATAGAGGTATTTCTACTCGAACCACTCGATCCTGCCGATTATGTCCTTACATTCCAGACTAAAGGAAAATGCATCTGGAATTGCCTTATAGGCAATCTAAAAAGATGGAAAGAGGGAACGCTTTCAGTAGAGATTAACCCGGATGGAGTCCATTCCCCGGTGATCCTCACTGCCCGCAAACTTTATGCCACCGAAGGGAACGGACATGCCGTGGAATTTTCGTGGAATAATCCCAATGTCACTTTTGCCTCTGTAATAGAAGCAGCCGGATTCATTCCCATACCTCCATATCTAAAACGCCAATCGGAAGAACGGGACCTGACGGATTATCAAACTGTTTATGCAGATGCAAAGGGTTCGGTTGCCGCGCCTACGGCCGGTCTACATTTTACTCCCGAAGTTTTTGCAGACTTAAATGCACATAATGTTGATGTCCGTAAGCTTACCCTGCATGTAGGTGCGGGGACCTTTCAGCCTGTAAAATCGGAGAATATCGGCGATCATCCCATGCATACGGAAAGTTTTTCCGTTGGAATCGATCTAATCCGTCAACTCCTTGATCAGAAACGCGCCAATAAACCTCTCGCAGCCGTAGGCACAACCTCTGTCCGGACCCTCGAATCTCTGCCATATATTGGCGCAGCCCTGACACGGGGAGACGAGAAACTACACGTGAACCAATGGGATCCTTATGCACCGGAAGCATCAGAAATAGATACTCTGGCATCACTTCAAGCCATAGTGGATTGGCTTGAAAAAAGGAAAGAGAAAACTCTTACAGCTTCTACGGCAATCATGATCGCACCCGGATTCAATTGGAGAATGGTGGATATTATGGTCACTAACTTTCATCAACCACAATCCACTCTCCTTCTCCTTGTCTCTTCGTTCTTAGGAGAAAAAGAGGGAATTCCACAATGGAAGGGGATTTATGAAGGAGCACTTGAGAACGACTATCGTTTTCTATCATATGGGGATGCCTGTCTATTTTTCCGTCCCATTGCATAATTATAATCTAACTATACTTATCATCTTAAATGGAATCTCCAGTATTCTCTGCATATAATCCTCACAGCGCTATTCAGCTCCCAGTCTCAAAGAGTATAGGTGCCCGTTTTCTTGTGGCATCTTATTTTGCCGGCACACTCGGGGCTTGTAGAAAATTTACCGATAGTGACGATCTGAAGGTAATCCAAAATGCGCTCCTTGCTCTCATGATAAATGAAGAATGGCTCGGCAGTGGGGAACCGCCACTCGATATTCATGCCTCAGGCACCGCTTTCAGATTCGTTACGGCAGTTGCCGCCTCTACCCCGGGTGCCGACTTTCTGATAACCGGCACACCGCGACTTTGCTCTCGTCCGATGGCACCTATGCTTGGAGTGCTACGGCAGGCAGGCGCAAGCATTGAAAGCAGAGGTAAGAATGCTACGGGTCCTTACCGTGTTATAGGACGGCGCCTTAAAGGAGGTGATTATGAAATCCGAGGAGATGTCAGCTCTCAATTCATATCGGCTCTTATGCTTGTCGCACCTACATGGGATAAGAGTGTCACACTTCACTTTACAACTCCACTTGTTTCACGCCCTTATGCTGAGATGACCGCAGGCGTGATGGAAAAATTTGGAATCGGAGTGACTCTTACAGAAACTGAAGCGGAGATTCGGCCCGGTGACTATCTCGCTCCTCGTAATTTCAATGTAGAAGCAGACTGGAGTGCGGCAGGTTTTTTCTATGAGGCGGCCTCAATGATGCAAAGCCAGATAGATATAGAGGGATTGACTGCGCCCGCACAATCACTTCAGGGAGATAGCGCCACTGCAATGTTCTTTGAAATGCTCGGGGTAAACTCGGCATTCAATGAGGAAGGCGTGTCTTTGATAAACACCGGAGAAATTCCTATGGCGATAGAAGCGGATCTCACCGATAACCCGGATCTGGTTCCTGCCCTCGCTGTGGCATGTGCTATGAATCAATGCCGGTTCAGATTCACAGGAGTCCGAAATCTCAGACTTAAAGAAAGCGACCGTCTTGATGTAATGATGAAGGAACTGGGAAAATTAGGATATGTTGTCAACGTGGAAGAAGACGCCCTTGAATGGACGGGAAATACCAAACCCACAGAAGACGCACCCATTGAAACCTACGATGACCATCGTATTGCTATGGCTTTTGCTATGGCTGCCTTGAAACTCGGCTCCATTAAGATCAAAAATCCTGAAGTTGTAAATAAATCGTTCGAAGATTTTTGGAATCAACTTCCCAAATTAGGCATGAAATGCACTAAAGAAAATGATATAATCACAGTCATCAAAGCATAAGATCATGACAGGCGCACTCGTAATTCTTGCAGCTATGATTGTCATAGGGGTTATTTTATATCTTTATGACCTCCTGTATTAT
Source organism: uncultured Sangeribacter sp. (assembly GCA_964640365.1). GTDB lineage: Bacteria > Bacteroidota > Bacteroidia > Bacteroidales > Muribaculaceae > Lepagella. The sequence continues at coordinate 2,840 of CAZXHO010000004.1, forward strand.
AGAAAAAAGCATCCCGAGGTTGTGCAGAAAGCTAAAGCAACCGCTCCTGAAGAAGCCACAGGCAAACAGGCTGCAACCCAAGACTCGGAAGCGGAGAAGCAGCCTTTGCCTGTGTCCGATCCCACATCCGAACCGGAGGTGTGTTGTGGCGCACATACGGTATGTGAAAAAACAAATCTTTCACCCCTCACCGGTGAGATCGTGTATTATGACGATGAAGAGCTTGACCGGTTCAGGGGCAGGGATGCTGAAAACTATACACCCGAAGAGGTGGAAGAATTCCGTGACGTGCTTATGACATTACTTCCTGAAGATGTAGCCGGCTGGTCGCGAAGTATTCAGGTTAGGGAAATAAATCTCCCCACCGAAATCCGCGAAGAACTCATAATGATTGTTTCCGAACTTCGCCACGTACCTCAATAATATAGTCATTCTACATAAAACAAAACATAATCCTTTCCGGAAATTTTATCCCGAAAAACATCGCGGGTATATATATCATAAGGATTAGAAGGATAAGCGGAGTTAATGAGCCTCAAAGTCTCCACATCACCGGTGGCCATTAAATCAATATAATAAGCTCTTCTTTTTTCATCATACTTCACTTCTGACCCATCTACAAGATTAATCTCGCCCCCCGTATACCCCTGACTTGAAGCTTTTACAGTGAAAGGCATTTTATAGCCCTTATCTTCCACCACTTCTTTTGTCCAATATGCCCGAATGAACGCATCGGTAGGAAATTTATTGATCTGAGAAGATTGTTCATACATCAATGGCACAGCAGTGAGCCAGCAGTAAGTCACGTCACCGTGATTCTCCATTTTAACGATATCTTTCGAAAGATTGCGTAATAACGGAAAAAATGAGGAGGTATAGTTATCGTAGTCATCCTCTTCCTCTACAAAAGTATACATCAGTTCAGTAAACTCCCTTCCGTCTAACTCTATTTCGGTATAGTAAACGTAATCATCATTATCAATTTCATCCTGAAACCGAGATTTTGTCCCATCAATAGCCGGAGTTTTGTCAGTGGCATTCCCCGGCAATATATCCAGAAAATAGTTTGCAAACCTTCCCGAGTCGGTATGATACCAGCATACCCGGATAGTATTCTTTATATCCATCTCCGGTTCAGCTGAAATATCTCCCGTCACAACATAATCATGGTAAGTGTTCCGACGGATCCAATCATATCTTTTAATTTTTGAACCATCATCTCTCAAGCTTCCGTCGCTGTTATAGGGTGAAAGGAATAAGTGTTTTGTAACCCCGTTGGTAAGATCTATCATTATTTCCAGAGCTGCTGCGCTGCCTATTCCTTTTAACTGCATTTCAGGCACATACACATAATATAGATATTTCCCTGCCTGATTGTCCGGGATTTCTTTTTTTATAAAAAGCAAATTTGTTCCCATAGCTTCATCCCACGTGTCTTTTTCGGCAATTTCCGTATAATCAGGAACGACATGCCCTCCTTTAAGATAATGAGACATGGTGATATTCTCAATCGCGCCTCCCGTAACTTTGTCCGTAAACTGCAATTTAGCCAATGCGCGTTCAAGATTGACCGAAACCTCTATCACCTCCTTTTCTGATTCTCTCTGGCGTCTTTCAAAAGTCAGGTCACTTATTCCATACATCGGCAAAGGAAAAAATGCAGCCTCATCAACTACTGTGCTTCCCGTTTTCAGTTCATCAATTTTCGGAGGAAATGTAAACTTGAGATTCCGAAGATCGTCAAGAGAAGATACCGAAGAAAGGCTGTTTTTTGAATAGCCTTCAATGGAAACTCCATATTTTCTCCAGCCGGAAAGAACGACCATCTTCATATTATCGGGAAATCTGTTATTCCCAAAATTCATAAAAATACCATTTCCGGAATAACTAATTTCCACATCAGCTTTTTCGGTCCCATAATAAAATGAATTCCAAAGATTGCCATCTATGTCGAAAAAGCCGATCCACAGATCTTCAACATCTACTATCTCCTCCCTGTCTGACAAACTTAATGAGCCAATGATGGCATCATTATTGTGAAAGCCATCGGATAGAAGATTATGGAACTTGAGTTTAAGGGTCAATCCTTTTTCCTCATCAGTAATTACTTCCCGGATGTCACTATTACAGCCGGATGTCGCCGTTGCCATAACAAAAGACAACAGAAAGAGGTAGAATAACTTCAGCACTTGGCAAGAAGTATAGAAAGCATACAATTTTTTCATGAGCGAGGGTTAAATAAAATGAGTACCCTAATATAATTGGACAGAAAGGACAAAGCAACCTTCAGCAACGCCCTTCCTATCCCTTAATAGCACAAAATTATAAAATTAATTTCTCTTTGCAAATAAGATGTATAATAATTCCGTTTACGGGCTGTTAACACCTCTTCTTTCCGGTAGTTAGTCTGATATAAAAAAAGATGTCGGAAGTCAGATATTATTTCAAAAAGAAACCATCCCATGAAACTAATAATCCAAACAGACTACTAATAGAATAAACAAGAAAGATACCGAATATGAGCCGACAGTCAGACGATATTACCGATGAGGAACAATTTCTTCGGGCAATAGAAAGTAACAACGGCATAATAACTAAAATTTGCTACTATTATGCCAAAGATGCGGAGGACTTCAACGATCTCCGCCAGGAAGTGCTCACAAATATTTGGGCATACAGAGAGGCTTTCCGAGGAGATTCTTCACTGACAACATGGATCTATCGTCTCACACTAAACACATGTATCACCGATTTCCGTAAAAAGAAACGGAAAGGAGAAAAAGTGAGTCTGGATACTCTCACCGGACTCTCTGCCGACACTACCGATATTTCAGACATGCACAGAGAGATGCACAGGCTCATCTCACGATTATCTGCTTCCGAAAAGGCAATTGTCCTATTGTGGCTGGACGATAGACCTTATGAGGAAATTGCAGTAATTATGGGATGCCCGCGCAACACGATAGCCACACGTCTGCGCCGCATCAAAGAGAAATTAGTGAAGATGTCTAACGAATAACTATCACCCAAATTCTTATTTATTCTAAACCTCAGATTATGGAAAAAAATGATATCGACCAGATTAAAGAAATGTGGAATAACATTAACCGACGTCTTGACCGTCTGGAAAGCCAGACTGTAGAAATAGGACGACGTGTGACTTCGGAGAAAGCACACTCAGCCAAAAATGATCTGGCACGCAAATACAAAACTTTCATGATCATTGGATTCATAGCCGGCGTTACGTTCCCTTGTTGGATGCTCTTTTCATCCACCGGAATCTATCCGGATTCTCCCCTCCGTTATTTGAGTGCAGCTCTCTTTTTCATATATTTTATGACCGCAGCTGTAATGGATGCGTATCTTTATAACGAAGTCAGGAGCATCAACCTTGCTCATATGCCGATTGATCAGCTAATTGTAAAAGCAAGAGAACTAAAGAAGAAACATCATATCTTTATGATAATCCTCATTCTATTGGCTATCGTAACACTTGGCATGTTTGCATATCCGTTGGTGAATGAACCGGCTGTACTGGCAGGGATGATTATTGGAGGAGCTTTCGGACTCGCCATAGGTCTAAGAAAATACTTCCAAATGATGGGAGACTATCGAGAAATGATGGATCAATACTCCTAATCCAGCCCAATCTCTTCATGTCCCTCCAATCCCTTCGTGTCTATCCAATCCCCTACGTGTCTATCCCTCAAATAA
>CAZXHO010000004.1:6563-27502 GCA_964640365.1 uncultured Sangeribacter sp.
GAGCGCTCCCAAAGCAAAAGCCCGAGCGCTCCCAAAGCAAAAGCCCGAGCGCTCCCAAAGCAAAAGCCCCCCAAGCGCTCCCAAAGCAAGAAGTACATTCTGCCCAAAGTAAGCGCCGAGAGTGCCCTAAGCAAGAGGTGCAAGTAGCGAGAAAAGCTGTTCTTGATGGTGCTCCGAGTGAAGCGAGGAGGTATCCCCACAATAGCAAAAGGGATTTAAATTGGTCATAATTTCCTTTTTTACCCAATCAAGCCCCATATTTATAATGTTTATTAAGATTTATACATCTAATTGTGGGATAATCATTCGCTATTTGCAGATTTTTATTTAATTTTGCACCTTGAAACCAAAACATGTAACTGAGAAATGACAAAAGCAGAAATAACCGCTGAGATTTCAAGAGCCACAGGCATTGACAAAGAAAATGTGCTCAAGGTTGTAGAGAGATTCATGGAAGTAGTGAAGGACAGCCTCGGAAAAGGTGAAAACGTTTACCTCCGCGGATTTGGAAGCTTCATCGTGAAAGAGCGTGCTGAAAAAACCGGCCGCAACATCTCTAAAAACACAGCTGTAATAATCCCGGCTCACAAAATCCCTTCTTTCAAGCCTTGCAATACATTTAAAGAGATGGTTGCAGAGAAAACTTCCAAATAAATGATAAGGAAGTTTCAATATGCTCCTGCCGGAACCTGTTCTCATCTCATAGATATTGAGGTGGAAAATGGTATGGTGAGGGATGTCAGATTCACGGGAGGATGTAATGGCAATCTTCAAGGTATTGGTGCCCTCGTAAAGGGAATGCCAATTAATGAAGTTATTGAGCGCCTCGAAGGAATCAGATGCGGTAATAAATCCACGTCTTGTCCCGACCAACTATCCAAGGCACTCAAGAAACTTTGCCTTGATCAATGACAGTATGCCGGAATTTCTTTTCTACTGACAGATTAAACATAATGTCCTCCGATGTGCACATCGGAGGACATTATGTTTAAATCAGATCTTTATATTTCAAAATTCGAGAGGACATCAGATAGCAATCTCCCTCCAATTTTCATTAATCAGCTAATGAAGCTATCTGAACTGCAGTCAACCCATTGGCTTTTAACAATTCTGTTACATCATACCGGTCAAGGAATTCCTTTTTCAATCCCAGGCATGTAACCTTAACCGGTGAGTCAGCAAGATAGGCAGCTACTTTCTGACCGAAACCACCGTCAACAATACCGTCTTCAATTGTGATTACCTTTTTGTAAGTCTTAAGCCTGTCAAGACACTCCTTGTCTACCGATGATAGTATACGAGGATTAATTACAGTCGGAGTTACGCCCTTCTCCCTCATAATGGCAGCAGCCTCCCGGGCTGTAGCAAGGAAGGGACCCTCGGCAATAAGGGCAATCTCTTCACCCTCTTCCACAATATTATATTTTGTGAAATCTGTGTTTACAGGGTTCTGCTGGTGAACTACCGGACCCCCCGGAGTACGAATTACAACAGGTCCGGACGGATTATCAATTGCCTGATCTATCATTGCCAGATATTCCTCTGCCGTTGCGGCGGCGAGCATAGTGATCGAAGGTATGTTTGACACCATTGCTATATCGAAAAAGCCAAGGTGAGTCATATCGTTCATTCCAAACAGACTTCCATAGAAATCGACAAACACAGCCGGCAGATCATTTATTGCAACATCATGTGAAAGCTGATCATAAGCACGCTGGAGGAAAGTAGCCACAACTCCCATCACAGGACGCGCACCCCCGCGCGCGAGACCTGCAGCCATGGCTACACAATCCTGTTCTGCGATACCTACGTCAATAAACTGTTTACCGGCTGCCTGACGCCGTTCAGGACTAAAACCTATCGCTCCACCCGTACCGGCAGTAAGAGTAACAACTTTTTCGTTCCCTTTCATTTTCTCCAGCATTTTCAATGCGAACATGTCATCATAACTCTCCGTATTATAGGGTGAGAGTGGCGCACCTGTCTTTAAATCGAAAGGTGCAGCGAAATGGAATTCCTCCTTATCATTCTCAGCACACGGAAGACCCATTCCCTTCATTGTGTTGATATGTACGAGAACAGCATGATCTTTCCCCTTTACCTGACGGAAAGCCTTTATAAGAGAACGCAGATCGTTGCCCTCTTCTACATATACATATTCATACCCGAGTGCACGGAATATATTATTGGGAGATTTGCCATTGGTTTTACGCAATTCAGCAAGATGAGTATAGAGAGCACCGTGGTTTTCACCTATCGACATCTGGTTGTCGTTGAGAATCACTATTATATTTGAATGAAGTTCAGGAGCATAGTCCAGACCTTCAAGCGCCATGCCGCCACCAAGTGATGCATCTCCTATAAATGCCACCACATTTTCATTACCTCCTTGAAGGTCACGCGCTTTGGCAAGTCCGGTAGCAAGTGAGATAGAAGTAGATGTATGTCCAACCTCAAACAGATCGTATATACTCTCGCGCGGACATGTGTAACCTGTTACATCATCATATTTTTCAGGATCAATAAATGCCTCGATACGTCCGGTCAACATTTTATGGACATAACTCTGATGAGATACATCGTAGACAATTTTATCTTTCGGAGCATCAAAAACATAATGGAGGGCAACCGTGGCTTCCACCACACCGAGGTTAGGACCCACATGACCTCCGTGTGCACCAAGTTTACGCATAAGAGCACCTCTTAACTCCTCGCTAAGTAAAAGTAAATGTTCAAGATCCATACTCTTGATATCGGCAGGAGAATGGATCTCGTTAAGATTTATTTCCATAATTCTATATATTATAGTCTTTCAATAGTAATTTCACAAAAAAATAATTTATAGGGAGCAACAACTCTCTGATTCCAATATAAACAACATACTCCTGTTCACAAAAGTTCTTTTCCAAAGCCACAACTTCTCCAGTTTATCAATTGAATCATTAACCGATTTAAAATCAGAATAGCAATAAAATTAATATTGAAAAGTTTTGTTTAATTTTGCAAACTAAACTTAGATATGGAATATTTTAAAATAGCTATAAATATATTGTGTGCTGTTGGCTTGGCGTTTCCGGCAGCTGCTACAGTAGTTACATATCCCGCTCCTTCCGAGGCAACGCTCAATAAAACTTTCAGCGTAGAAGTGAAAGAGTCAGGTACAGAATTGTGGCAACCGGTAGACGTGTATGCCGTGAAAGTCGACGAGACTATCGAGGGAAAGCACAATGAAAGAACCGTCTCCATGGCATATTTTGATTTCGATGGAAAGGTAGATATACGCGTCACATCCAACGAACTGCCCGTTAATGAGGCAAGAGTACGCCCACTCTCCTATTCCATTCCTTTAGAAATTGACAGCAATATATTGTCTTTCTCCCTTGACCGCCCACGGAATCTGTCGGTGGAAGTGAACGGGAATATTTTCAATAACCTCCAACTTTTTGCCAATCCAATCGATGAACACGCTCCCGATGCAAAACAACTCAGAAAACTGAAAAAAGATAAAAAATACCATTATTTCGGTCCCGGCTACCACAAATTAGACACTTTAGTTATCGGCAGCGGAGAAACCATGTATATAGCCGGAGGAGCGTTGATAGATGGTGAGATCAGGATTTCGGATGCTGATGGAGCAAAGATTCTTGGCAGAGGAATGATATATCCTGCAAGAAAGATAGGAGTATTGATAAGCCAGAGCCGCAACATAGAAGTTAACGGAATATTTACGACACAATGTGCCGTAGGAGGCAGTGACGGTGTGACAATAGAAAATGTGAAGGTTATGAGCTATTACGGGTGGGGTGACGGCTTTAACGTGTTCGCCTCCGACAATGTCACCTACAGGCATATATTCGCCCGTACTTCCGATGACTGTACAACAGTCTATGCCACACGCAAAGGTTTTAAGGGAGGTTGTAAAAATATTCTTACAGAAGATGCCGTTCTATGGGCGGATGTAGCGCACCCTTTCATGATCGGTCTACACGGAAGCGCCACAGAGATCGGGCCCGAAGCCCCGTCAGATGTCATTACGGATATAATCTACCGTAATATCGACGTAGTCGACATGCACGAAAAACAAATAGACTATCAAGGGGTCTTCGCAATAGTGGCTGGAGATAATAACATCGTGAAAAACATTATCTTCGAAGATATTAGAGTGGAAAATTTCCGCAAAGGAAAACTTATCGATATGCGCATAGCGTGGAACAAAAAGTATTGCGCCGCACCCGGAAAAAGCATAGAAAACATACTCTTCAAGGACATTTTTTATAACGGCGATAAGTCCGAACTATCATTGATTATAGGATATGATGAATCTCACCAAATAAAAGGCGTAACGTTTGACAACCTAGTTATAAACGGCGAACATATCTATGATAAGATGCCGGGAAAACCCGGATGGTATAAAACATCAGACATGGCACGCATATTCATCGGGGAGCATGTGGAGGATGTAGAATTCAAATAATTCTTACCTCTTCCCTAACCCCCTCATAAATATTGCCAAGGATTTGAAAGAGGAAAATATCAATCTAAGGCATAGAACAAATGCGAATTATCAATAGGAGTTTTTCCTCGCATCCCTGTGAATAGTAAGCAGCGTTATTTTTTAAGATGGCAATGCATCAGATTACCCTCAGAATCGCGTAGATGCATTCCGTTTCCTTCACAATAGCGCCAGAAAGAACAATCGGCACAGACACCTCGCTTCATCCATCTGCGATCGCGGTATTGTGCGTAACGGTTCTGCCACACATCCCAGAAATCATCTTTATAGATATTTCCTTGCCTGTAATCACTTCTTATGCTCGGACAGGCGCTAATTCCACCGTCAAGCAGCACTGATGCCACACTGACACCTGCCTCGCACTGAAAAAAATGATCCCTCACCTTTCCTTCATAACTTCCCATGAATCCCTCGCAACAAAAAGATGGGTGAATACGTCCCTCCTTTCGGGTATCCACAATAAATTGCATCAATGATTCAGTTTCCCGGGATAAAAGTTCGAATTCCGGATGCTGCGTAGCCCTTCCGGATGGAAAAATGGTGAAGAGACGCCATCTCTTCACTCCGGCAGCGATCAAAAGTTCTTTCAGTTCAGACAGACGGGAAAGCGACCGGCTGTTAACACAGGTCACAACATCAAAATTCAGATCCTCGGCTCGGGCAACCATTTTGATGGCGGCATAAGCCCTGCGAAATGATTCGGGATGATTTCTCATCCAATTATGATCTTCTTCAAGACCATCCAGACTAATGGTGATATTGTGTAGCCCTGCACACCGCAGACTTTCAAGTCTCTCTTCTGTAAGCATCAGACCGTTCGTGACAATACCCCATGGAAATTCTCGCCGGTAAAGCTCAAAACCGACATATTCGATATCCTTGCGCACGAGTGGTTCCCCACCTGTTATTACAATATTCACTACATGTGGATCGACATGCGGACGTAAGGAATCTATCACTTTCAAAAAATCAGCAGCAGGCATATCTGGAAGCAATGATGAACTTTTGCAGTCGCTCCCGCAATGAAGGCATGAAAGATTGCAACGCCACGTACATTCCCAAAAAAGTTGCCGGAGGGGATGTTCCCTCCGGCGTTCAATCTTAAGCTTCCGATTGAGTTCAAGGGCAAGTCTTTGTCTTAATGAAATATTTTTCATTATTTTCCGGACTTCTTCTTTAATGTGAAATCTACTGTTCCCTCTGTATATAAACCGTATATTAGACGTGAGCCTTCAGGATCATTTACATTTTTAAGCGTAGTGATTACAGAGTCTGCTTCAAATTCATTTTCATCAGGAATACACACAACTTTTGCCCTATCAAGAACCATATCTATTTTTTTAGTATCATATTTTCCTTCAGAATCACTGGTAACAGTTACAATCGGATAAGTACTCGAGTCAAGATCAGGAAGAGTAGTTATTATTTTCACATTTGAGATAGGCTTACCATCCTCAGACATAACTTTTCCCTTTATTTCAAAGGACCCTACAGGAGAACCATACATACATAGTATTTCTCCTCCGGGAGAATCGCTGTTGCATCCAAACCCCAGAAATGCAAGAAAGGATCCACAGATGCCTGTTAATAAAGACGAAAAACGAATTTTCATGAGATTATGTTTATATATATTATATAGATTACTAAGTCTTCATCTACTATATAGATGGAATCTTTTCCAATTTACTGCATGAGAAGAAGAAAAAAATTTACCAATTAAAGCGGAAACCTATCGGAAGAGAAAATCCCCATGGATTATCTGACCATGTATTAGGCACTTTATGATCGGGACCGAAATGATATTGCATTGTAGGCTCAATGAAAATATCAATTTTATTGTTAAGACGCCATGCCACTCCGACATTCACTGCCCATGACCATACAACCGGAGAACTGAATTCACCACCATTAAAATACGTAAACATCTGATCGGAAGTGACATCTGCTTTCGAATATAGAGGCATATCAAATTGAATGCCCGTGGAAGAATAGAGCCGTATCCTTTTAGAAGAAAGGATATCAGCTTTAAGTTTTATCGGGATGCCGAGGTAATGCCATTGACAATCACTCTTCTCTCTGTAAATCTCAAATGTTGAATGGAGATAAGTGTAGGATAAGCCGGTTTCAATGCTTAAAAATTTATATATAGACCTGTTCAATGCTACAGAGAAAGACAGGGGCATATCATTATGATGAGGTGTGAAAGTATAGGTGTCGAAATTGGTTTGTGCCCTTGTCGTAGCCACACTACTTCTGCGCGACTGTCCAGCCTTATTATTCCCGTTGTTACTACCACTTGAATCATCTGAATCTGCAGGTCCCCAATAAAAGTTATTTCCCGCAGAAAGAGATGGAGAAAAAAGGCTTTGATCCTCCTGAGTTTCCGTCATTACAATTCCCATATCCACAGACATTCCCACAGACCATACCCTTTGGTGATTTTTATTATCCGGCTTACGAAAATCAGGAGTATAAGTACCCACGTAATCATTACTGATTCCCACTGACTCCAAAACTTCAGGGGTTTTGGAATTCTCATTTTGGGTTTCAGAAGTTAAATTATCAGCCATCAAAGGCTTTATAACAGAATCTGCTGCTATTACGTTCTTATTGTCAATAGCTGTTGAATCCATCGAATTAATAATTATTCCAATATTAGAATGATTAGCAGGTTTAAGCGTAGACTTAACGACAGAGGCAATATTTTGTGATTGTGACGTTAGGGAGCTACTAACCGCAGTATTAAATACCGAAGTCTGCCGACACTCCGGTGAAATATCAGGGGTTTCCCCTGCTTCTGATTCTTCAGTGATGGTCTGAGCAAATTGAACCTTAGACATTCCTTCATCTTGCAAACCACGTGTCAAAAGAAAGCACCCGGAAATGATAACAATAAGTAAAAGGATAAATACACCGGTTTGACGTTGATGCTCCCTGATCAGCTTTCGCAGCATCAGTTTGGCATGAAACAATTGGGAGGAGGAGGAATTCGGAGCTATACCAAGAATTTTGGAGATCTCTTTGTGCGATTTATTTTCAAGCACAGCAAGCCTGAATACTTTCTGATAACCTGAAGGGAGTTTTCTTATCAGATGCTCAAGAGTATCGAAATCTATTATTTCCTCCATACTCGGAGTGTCTTCAACCTCCGGAATATCATGCAGTACCTTCGAAAGGTCCTGATTGTTTAGAAACTGCAGAGAAAGATTCTTCATGATGGTGGCAAGCCAGAATTCTATCCTTCCACAGTCGCGCAACGACCCGAGACGTGTGAATGCCACTATAAAACCATCATGAAGAATGTCCTCAGCATCGTTTAGATCAGAGACATAGCGACGTATTACACTTAACATTTTAGGTGCAAAACGGATATAAAAAAGATTCAAAGCCTCTTTATCACCATTCTTGCACTCCTCAATAAGCGTATTGTTATCTATGTCTATTTTAACGTTCACTAAATAAAGATAGGAAAAATCCCATAATACTGCATCTGGCTATATAAAAAATTTTAGTACGTATGATGAAATCTGTAATAATTATCTTACGTAAAAGAAAATTTACGTAACTTTTGAGTACCTTTGCAGTAATAGGAATGGGTAACTGTAAAGAAACAATAACCATTTTCGCGAGATCAACCCAATAATGCGCACCATCATCATAAACGATTGCATAAATGAACAGAATCACACTTGCAATTTTACTGATATTTTATTTGGCTGCTGCCAATGCCGGTATCAAGCATCCGTCGCTACTTTTTACGCCCGAGAGAGTTGAAAAAGCAAAGGTCTCTCTCAAAACAGATACAGCTATGCAGAAGGCGTGGAAAATTATCCATGCTGAGGCAGATAATCAGGTTAAGGGAAAAGGCGACGTCAGAAAACTTGAATATCCTGCCCTCGCCTATATGATTACCGGAGATAAGAAGTATGCTGATAAAGTCAAGGAGGTGCTTCTCTCTACAGCCAAGACACAATCTTGGGGAGATAAAGAAATGCTTGCCCGAACCCCTGCATGGCGAAGTGAACTGCAGATGGCTCACCGTGCTTTTCAAGTGGCTGTGGCATACGACGTGGTTTACGACCTGTTGACACCCGATGAAAGAATGGAAATTGCAAAAGGAATGTATGACCTTGCCGTAGAACCGCTTCTCGGTGATTGGATTCTGGAACCTTCCCGTATTCATTCCCTTAATTCCATGGGACACAATTGGTGGACATCCTGTGCCGGAATGGGTGGTCTACTCGCACTTGCAATCAGCAACGAAATTCCTGAAGCGGAGAAGGGAGCTGAGGCTGTAATAGCCATACTGCCGGAATGGTTTGATTTCAATGGTGATATTCTACAGCATAAACCTAAGTCTTTCGACCGCGAGGGAGGAATGTACGAGAGTATCAATTATGCAAATTTCGGAGTTAGCGAAGCCCTTTTATTCCGATTGGCATGGATAAATTCTCATCCACGTGCCGAACTGGAGGATATTCCTCTGATAGCCGGCATGATTCCTTTCTTTTGCAATGTGTCATATCCGCGAAACGGAGAAACTTACAGCATTAATTTTGGAGACAGCCATAAAAATGTGACTGGAGAAGACACTATGATGCTTGCCTATGCTCTGGGAAACGAATCTCCCGAAGTACTGTGGTATATAAGTCAACTTCAAAAAGACCCTTACAATGGCATCTACCCAAGGACTTATCCCATGGGATTTATATATACTCCCGATCTCTCGGAAGCGCCGGAAACACCCGACATTCCTACCTCCCATCTGTGGCAAGATTTTGGTTGGGCAACAATGCGCGACAGCTGGAATAAAGATGCAACAATGCTGGCTGTGAAATCGGGTATGACATGGAATCATTCCCATGCCGATGCAAATTCCTTCATACTCTTTCACAACGGTGTAGATATCATTAAAGATGCCGGAAACTGTAGTTATGGCAAACCTGAATACCGCAATTATTTTTTTCAAAGTGACGCCCACAATGTCGTCAAATTCAATGGCGAGGGACAGCCTACCTTCCAACAATATCACGGTACCATGCTGCCGGGGTCAGTAAGCTCGCTTATTGATGGGGGAAATTTAAAATATGTACTTGCCGATGGCACCGGTCCCATGTCAAAACATTTCAACAGGAATTTCCGCCATTTCTTATGGATAGATAATGTGATCTATATAATTGATGACATAGGCAGTCACGAACCGGGTCATTTCGAATGGCTTTGGCATCCGGGCGGAAAAGCGGCAAAACACGGCTTCGACCTTGACGTGGAACAAGACAATTCGGCAGTATCTATACTTCCGCTCTATCCACGCCAACTTGCCTACAGCAACTTCGTGCACGATTATCCTGAAGACCTCTATTGGGAGGTAAAGGAAGGTCCGACAGAAAATTTGCAGGGAACAGAAGAATATTATTCATTTCATCTTCCACGTGAAACAGACAGGGTGAAAGCAATGACAGCAATAATTCTTAAGGATTCTCCAAAAGATGCGAATCTTCCTATAATAGAACGTCGTGAAGGTAAAAACTGGATCGGAGTACGTATGAAACACAATGGCAAAATAACTGATATCTATATTAACGAACTTGCAGACGGCAGACTGATGCACATGAACTCATGGATCGAAGCCGACGGCTGGAACACAGATGCATATATGTTTGCCGTCAGTTATCCTGAGGATGGTAGCGCTACTGAACCTATGGAAACCTTCATTTGTCACGGAAGTTCGCTTCGACATGACGGTGATGTGAGATTCTCTTCACTTTCAAAACTCAATGTCATTGCTAAATCTAAAGGTGACACCCTTTATTTGAATGTTTCAGGACAACCGCGTATAAATATGAATTTCAAGGGTTCACCCTCCCATCTCACTGTCAATGATAAACCTATGATTGTGAAGAAAAAAGAAGGGATGGTCAACGTCAGCCTCAAGGAATAATACCCCTTCTCAAGTGACTATTTAAAGTAACAACATTAGTTAATCTTATAAATGCCTGATATACCCGTGAGTCATTTTACAACATTCAAAATGGATATTAATCCAAATTTATATTGCCTAACTATATGCCTCATATAAATATACTTTCTTTTTATAATTTCTTTAAAATACAAGGGATATTTAAAATCCAACCGGCAGGAATGGTTATATTATGCATTTTTTCTGCCTTAACCGGTTTGTCTGCGAAAGAAGGAGTAAGAGTGTCTGCAGAAAAAAATCTGCACGGTGAAAAATATATGAATCCCGTGATACATGCAGATTATTCTGATCCTGACATTACAGTGTCAGCTGATGGGAAAACTTTCTATATGACGGCTTCGAGTTTTCAATGTTCACCAGGTCTCCCCATACTTAAATCTACAGATCTTGTAAACTGGGATCTTGTGAACTATGCCCTTCCCACAGTTCCTCCTGTTGAATACTACAATCAGGCACCAAGGCATGGAAAAGGAGTATGGGCTCCGTGTATCCGATTGCACAACGGAGAATACTATACTTATTGGGGAGATCCCGATTTCGGAATTTTCATGATAAAGACAGAAAATCCTGAAGGAAGGTGGAGTGAACCGGTATTGGTGAAAAGTGGGAAAGGTCTGATCGATCCTACGCCGTTCTGGGATGAAGATGGGAAAGCGTATCTTGCCAACGGTTGGGCAGGATCCCGGGCAGGATTCAATAGTATAATAACCATGAGTGAAATGTTGCCGGACGGAACTGCGGTTATTTCCGAACCTCGTATAGTTTACGATGGAAACGATGGAGTGAACCACACGGTGGAGGGGCCCAAGATGTACAAGCGCAATGGATACTACTATCTTTTCTCCCCGGCCGGGGGAGTGGCTGAGGGTTGGCAACTCGTTATGAGATCAAAAAATATCCATGGCCCCTACGAAAGTAAAATCGTAATGGCTCAAGGAAATTCCGATATCAACGGTCCGCATCAAGGCGCGTGGATAAAAACAGAAAATAATGAAGACTGGTTTGTGCATTTTCAGGATCTTGGAGCATATGGAAGGGTAATACATCTGAATCCCATGGAATGGCATGAAGACTGGCCCGTGATAGGTATTGATGAGGAGGGTGACGGCTGTGGTCAACCTGTAAGGAAATGGCAAAAACCGTCAGTTGGAAAAGTTTTTTCCTCAAACACAGAATCTTCCCCTGCGCTGCTCTTTCAATGGCACGGGAATAAGAACGATCTGTTTGGATTTGAACTTCCTGACGGCCTAATGAGGATATATGGGCACAAATTGAGCGAGAAAGATGCTAATTTCTGGGAAGTAGGAAATCTTTGGCTTCAAAAATTCCCTGCACGCGAATTTACCTTCATTTCTAAAGTCAGAATTTCGGCAAAGGGGAGTTCCGAGGGCGCATCGTCCGGAATTATTGTAATGGGTTGGGACTATGCAAGACTCGGACTTACAAAAAATGGAGATACTTTTGATATGGAATTCGTGACATGTACTGACGCTGAACAAAACGGAAAGGAAGAGAAAAAAGTGGTTTCAGCGATTAACCCCACACGAGTCTATTCTGCAGGCTTATACCCGAATTTAGAATGTGACCTGCTGCTGAGAGTTAGTGTAAATAAAGATGGAATCTGTAGTTTCAGCTATAGTACTGATGAAAAGACCTTTCAGGAAGTTGGCTCATTCAAGGCAAGGGCAGGAAAATGGATAGGTGCTAAAATTGGATTCTATAGCGTAGTTCCTCCGGAGGTGGATGAAAAAGGATGGATTGACGTAATTACAGTTGAAACAGAAATTAAGTAATAATATAAAATATGCGTTTATTAAAATTTCTTGTAAGTTCACTTTTATTAGTTTCATGTGGTTCATCGATCTCAGCTGAGACCTTCGATGTGGATGAAGCTATTGAATATTGCACACATAAAGTGGATCTTACCCTATCGCAACTTAATCGGGACACAACTGATTATACCCTAATGCCCCGGAATATACCCTCCACAGATTCTGTGTGGCATTTGAGGAAAGCAATCCCTGAAGAATGGTGTTCGGGCTTCTGGCCCGGGGTATTATGGTATACATATGAAGCAACCGGAAATAAAAAATATAAGGAGAAGGCACAACGTTACACTTCTGAACTTGAATATCTTGCCAATTCTTCAGCTTATGACCATGATCTTGGATTTATTATGTTCTGCAGTTATGGCAACGGTAATAGACTTACCGGAGACTCCGGGTATAAAGATATCCTCATAGCCTCTGCCGACACTCTCGCTACGCTATATAATCCTAATGTGGGAACTATCCTGTCTTGGCCGCGAAACGTAGATATGTTGGGAGGTCATAACACTATCATGGACAATATGATGAATCTGGAAATGCTATTCTGGGCTGCACGCAATGGTAACCGTCCGTATCTCTATGACATAGCTGTAAAACATGCTGAAACCACAATGCACCACCATTTCCGCCCTGATTATTCATGCTACCATGTAGCAGTTTATGATCCTGAAACGGGCAATTTCCTTAAGGGACAAACTCATCAGGGTTTTTCTGATTCTTCTATGTGGGCACGCGGGCAGGCATGGGCGATATATGGTTATACCATGGTTTACCGGGAAACCCTTGATCTTAGATTTCTTGATTTTGCATGTAAGGTCACTGATGCGTATCTCGACAGATTACCGGATGATTATATACCATATTGGGATTTCGATGATCCCTGTATTCCAAACGCTTATAAGGATGCTTCGGCAGCCGGTATAGTGGCTTCAGCTTTGCTGGAATTGCAAGATTATTGCGCTGGCAAACGCAAAGAGACTTATAAGGCAGCGGCTGTAAAAATGCTCGAATCTCTTAGTGGTAAGGATTATAGATCAGGAAACGGAAGATTATCCTTCCTTGATCATTCTGTGGGACACATGCCTGCCGGTTCGGAAATAGATGCTTCTATAATATATGCCGATTATTATTATCTTGAGGCTTTGCTGAGATTGAGAAAACTGAATAATAACAAAGAAGAAATAGCTACGTTACCTAAATAAAGACACTTAGTAATCACAATTATAAAATTATAATAGGTGTCTGTTTATATTGGTGGTTAGCTCTTTATAGGTCATTATCGATATCTATCGTATATCTGTATCGCAATCATAATTTCTACATCATGAAAAGAATTTTTGGGAAAAGTAAATTTGGAAAACCTAATTTAGGCTTCTTTATCATCGCTACGCTTGCATTATGCGGATGCAACAAGGAGGTGAAGGTGACTGTAAGTAATGAGTCTGACGTAGATCGAAATCAGGCAGTAGTTGAGCTGTCAGCCGGAAACGTGCTTGAAAGACTTGGAAGTACTTATTGCTATATCACAGACTCACAGGGAAATGAAATTCCCTCTCAGATCACATATGACGGCAAAATTATTTTTCTTACGTCGCTTCCTGCAGGTGATTCGGCAGATTTTTTAGTATTGCCTTCGGATACTCTTCATGTCTATTCACCTCTGACTACAGGCAGACTTTATCCCGAACGTGCCGATGACATGGCATGGGAAAATCAATTGAACGGCTACAGAGCTTACGGACCAACAACTCAAAAAAGGGGTGAACGCGGCTATGGCTACGATTTATTTTTCAAACATGCCACCAATGAACAGATTCTTGAAAAATTATATGGCCCGGAAACTGATCCTGCATCTTGGCAAAAGGTAGATTCCCTCAGTAAAATAGACCCGGCTTTGGGAAATGAGTTCAGGGATTCTTTCTCTTATCATATTGATCACGGATTAGGTATGGACTGTTATGCGGTTGGTCCGACACTGGGTGCCGGAGTGGCAGCAATAACTGTCGGAGATACAATTTTCTATCCTTGGTGTTATGAGACTGCCGAAGTTCTCGACAATGGTCCTCTTCGTTTCACTGCACGTCTTGATTTTGCTCCTGTAGCAATAGGAAAGGATTCTACAATTTCAGAACACCGGATCATTTCTCTTGATGCCGGAAGCTATCTGAACAACACAAAAGTATGGTATGACGGAATTTCTAATCCTGCGGAAGTGGTTATGGGATTTCCGCTCCGTGATGAATCAGCTCCTTTCATCAGTGAAAACATCATTACGTATTCAGATCCAACACAGGGTTCTGACAATGGCAGGGCATTGCTGGGAATCATAAGCAATATAGATTTTGTGCGCAACATTAATCTTGATAATCATGTGCTCGGCGTTATTGCCATCCAACCTTCCGATACAATTTCCTATTCCTGGGGATTTGCCTGGGACCGCGAGGCAATAAAAGACATGGATAGCTGGAAGAAATATCTATCTGATATTGCTTCATCAGTTCCTATAAAAGTAACATACTGATATTATTTTAGATAATCTTTACGTATTTGTATAGTTTAAGGGTACGCCTCACATGGGGAAGCGTACCCTTATTTTATGCTAACCTAATTTCACGGAATTTCTTACGGAATTAGATCAAAGAGGGCGTGTGGCATGAAGTACATCATTAGTCTCTTTAGCCAAATTGTTGCGGAGGGTGTACTGACCGGTAGCGCGGATATCAGCAATAGAAGATCCGAACATGATGTTATAAGTTCCCTTGTCTGACACCCAAGAATGGGTAGTTTCATGATATGAAGCGAGGTCATAATTATCTACATCAAAAGTCAATGTCTGGCTTTCTCCGGGAGCAAGCAAACCCGTTTTTGCAAACCCTTTCAATTCTTTTGCCGGCTTCTCAATATCAGATTTCGGTGCCGAGACGTATAGTTGTACAACTTCTTTACCCGGTATATCGCCGGTATTAGTCACAGTGATAGAAGCTGTAAACCCATCTTTCGTAGCCCTTATAACAGGTTTTGAGTATGCAAAATTCGTATAAGACAACCCATATCCGAAAGGATATGAAACTTCTTTATTTGCAGTATCGAAATATCTATAACCTACATTTATACCCTCTTTATGCAAGGTATAATCTACGTTCTCTTTTTCAGTCTTGCCGTTTCGTGATTTGTTGTTTCCATAAAGGGGAAAATTGAGTGAAGAGGGATGATCCATTGCGGCTATAGGCCATGTCATAGTCAGTTTGCCTGAAGGATTCTCTTTTCCTGTCAGCACATCCGCCACAGAATTACCACCCTCCTGACCGGGCTGCCATGCAAGGAGTATGGCATCGGGAAGTTTTTTCCATGAAGCAGTCTCCATGACATTACCCATATTTAAGATTACCACTACCTTTTTACCTTTAGCATGGAAAGCATCGCAAATGTCGGTTAGCAACCGGCGTTCCACGTCAGTGAGATTAAAGTCATTGTCTATTTTTCGGTCTGATCCCTCTCCTGCCTGACGGCCAATCGTCACTATAGCCACCTCAGCTTTATCAGCCTGTTTGTCGATTGCGGTTCTACTCAAAGGCATTTCTGAAAGCACAGGTTTACCCCAATACGATTCTCCGGGAGCAAGGTCATTCTTAAGCTTATTCTCCTGATATGTTTTATATGAGACGTAGAGGTTTTTAAGATCTTCAGAAATATTTACGTTTGCTCCCTCAAGTCCCTGCATCAGGCTTACCACATATGGTTTGTTCACATCGCCTGATCCTGTTCCGCCGGCAATAAAATCATAAGAAGTTATTCCAAAGAGAGCCACGTCTTTAACATTCTTCAATGGCAAAGTATTATCATCATTCTTCAAAAGCACCATCCCCTCGGTAGATGCTTTGCGGGTCACCTCTGCATGGCGCGCAAGATCCGGCTTATTGGAGAATTTGTAACCTTTGTAACGAGGTGTTTTTACTACATACTGTAATATACGCCTCACACATTTGTCAACATCTTCTTCCGCAAGTTCCCCGTTTTTCACTTTTTCCACAATCTCTTCAGCCTGCACAGCTTCACCCGGCTCCATTAGGTCGTTTCCGGCACGCACTTGGTCTGCTGTGTTACGCTGCCCGATCCAGTCAGTCATGACTATTCCGTCAAATCCCCATTCATCACGGAGAATGGTTGTGAGCAAATCTTTGTTTTCCTGAGTATAAGGACCATTAAGTTTATTATAACTTGACATAACAGTCCATGGTTGTCCCTCCTTTACTGCGATTTCAAAACCTTTTAGATAAATTTCGCGCAAAGCACGCGGGGATACCACCTCTTCTACCTTTGTCCTGTTGGTTTCTTGAGAATTTGCTGCATAATGCTTTAGAGAAGTACCAACGCCTTTAGACTGTACCCCTTTCACATAGGCTGCGGCTATCTTACCTGTAACCAACGGATCTTCTGAATAATATTCAAAATTTCTTCCACATAAGGGTGACCTATGAATATTCATACCCGGAGCAAGTAAAACATCACAGCCGTATTCAAGCACCTCGTCACCAATAGCTTCACCAACCGATTCAACAAGATCAGTATTCCATGAACAAGCTAATGCCGTTCCCACGGGGAAACCGGTGGCATAATAAGTGGCATTGTCATTTTTTCTTGTTGGAGAAATCCTAACTCCTGCAGGTCCGTCTGTAAGCACTGACGGAGTAATTCCCAGACGTGGAATTGAAACTGTAGTTCCGGCTGCTCCCGGAACAAGGTATCTTGTATCACCAATGGTGCTTCCGTCACCTCCGTAACCACGGTTGCCGCCCCCTATAAGTAGCGCAGCCTTTTCTTCAAGAGTCATAGCCTTTATCACTTCGTCAATGTTATCAGGAGTGAGGGTAAGTTGTTGACTATAAACCGGTAAGGTTGAACCGACAATTAAAAAACCTATTGCCAATGCTTTTAATTTCATGATATGATTTAGGTTGAGGGTGTATAGTTTAAATAACTATACAAATATAAAGTTTAATCATATAAAATGCAACTTTTTGCCTGTTAAAACTTTATATTGACCTCTAAAATATTATATAATCTAATTTATTTAGAGCCGGAGCCAGAAGGAACTTTCTTTGCCTTGGCATAATTGGCCAGCATCACACCTGCCACTATAATTATAAATGAAACAGGCTGATACCAGTGAAACTGATCTATCTTTAACAAAATGGAGACTACACAGGTGATAACAGGTACGAGATATTGATAGAATGCGAGCAATTCACTGCCAATCATACGTATTGCCGGAGGTGTCACTACATAACAATAAACCGTTGGGAAGAGAATAATGAACAGTAGCAAAAGAATGGGCGTCCACTCCGGGTGAGTCAATATCTTCATATCGTGTGGGAGAGTGAATAACAACGGAAGGGAAAGAATAGCCGTGAATAGAAATACCCATTTCATAAGACTTACCGTACCATAGCGCTTGGAAGGTCCCTCTATCATTACCAGATAGGCGGCATAAGTTATGGAGCATACAACAGCAAAAAGATCACCAATTATCTTGCCGCCACCTCCTTTACCTCCGGCGAGTATTACAAGCAACGCCCCTCCTAAGGCTATTATCATACCTACCACCTCAAGCACATTTATTTTTTCATGTTTGAAGATAGCATTCAGAGCTACCACCAACAAGGGCTGAAACGTAAGTATGATAGCAATGTCGATAGGTGAAGCAGTGTTGAACGCCAGAGAAAATACATATACAAAACCAAGCATCATAAAGGCTGAGCCCCAGAGAATCTTCCAGTCTCCATGCTGAATCTTGTCGTTCTTTACAAATAATGAGATCAGCCAGATCATTATGGTTGCTCCGAAAATACGTGATAATGCCACTCCCCCTGCCGGAATCCATGAGGGAATGAGAAGTTTGTTGGCAGGTTCGTTAAGACCCCAGCATATGGCGGTGGAAAGGGCAAGGAGATTTCCCCATAAAAGAATTTTCATGCCCGATGATTTTCCGGACGTACTATTTGAAGAAGTGGTGGGTGTGTTCATATTAGAGTGGAAGATATTTTAGTGTGAAGATACATCTTTTATATATCACAACAATTCAACTTTTATTTTCTTTTAAAAAACACCAAAAAAATTATCCATACCTAACATGTGAAACAGGTGAATCTACTAATTAGGTAAAAACATAACTGAAAAACGAATGTTAACTATATGAAGTTTATAATGAAATTTTGCAATCCGTAAAGAGCTATGGGAAAACTATTGGAACGGTGTAAAGCTGTGAGACATTTTGGGAATCTGCCGGACAGCGGTTCTATAGAACACTGTCTGATGAGCAGTGATATATTGGGAGAGAATAAAGAATTTTCTGTTTATCTTCCCTCGGGATATGAGAGTAGCGCCATTAATTATCCTGTTCTATATCTTTTTCATCCTGCGGGAGGCACCCATGAGATGTGGATAACTATGGGAGATCTTCCTCAGATTGCAGATGATGCAATACGTTCCCAAATGGCACTGCCAATGATAATAGTAATAGCCGATGCCAGTGGAAAAGATGATCATCATCTTGGTAAACATCTGGGATATTTTTCGGTTCCGGGTTGGGATTATGAATCCTTTTTCCATAAAGAACTTATTCCTTTGATCGACTCTTCTTACCGCACTATCTCCGATAAAAAATATCGTGCAATAACGGGAGTATCAATGGGTGGTGAGGCTGCCATAGCATATGCCCAAAAATATTCGCAATTCTATGGCACTGCATGTGCCATCTCCGGTATACTGGGACATCCCGAACAAAGCCAAATGGCGCAGACAGACAAAGATTACGCAGACTCTCTCATTTCCAACAATCCTTCTGCATACGTGGAAAATGCAACTCCCGAAATAGTTGAAAAATTAAAAAGCGTACGTTGGTATACCGACTGCGGAGACAGCGATTATTTCTATGAGGGCAATGTGGAATTCTTTCTTGCAATGAAACGTAAAGGCATTCCCATCGATTATCGCATGAGAAGCGGAGTTCATAGCTGGTATTATTGGATCACCGGACTTTCTCCCATACTTCATTACGTATCAATAGGTTTTGCTTCCGATAGAACCTAATAAGCCGAGAGCTAAACTTCAGATATATGTGATTTTTTCAAAATAATTTGTTAACTTTGAGAAGTTTAATCTTCATTCCTATATCATGAAAGG
The DNA here is from genome assembly GCA_964640365.1 of uncultured Sangeribacter sp. Classification (GTDB taxonomy): domain Bacteria; phylum Bacteroidota; class Bacteroidia; order Bacteroidales; family Muribaculaceae; genus Lepagella. The sequence continues at coordinate 26,068 of CAZXHO010000004.1, forward strand.
ATTTCTTATTTCAATAGTGTTGCTTTTGGCAGGATTCAGATTTGGGGGAAATGTATGCGCCCAACAACCTGCTGACGTCGAGCAAACTTACGTCACTGTCCATACAACCGAAGGAGATTTCACTCTTTGGCTATATGATGACACTCCTATCCATAGGGATAATTTCATAAGACTTTGTAAAGATGATACATACAAAGGCATTCTGTTCCACCGGGTCATTAAAGATTTTCTTATTCAGGGAGGAGATCCGGAAAGCCGAGAGAGAGAACAGGGTAAAATTTATGGAGACGGTGATGGCGGTTATTGCGTATATGCTGAAATAGTTCCGGAACATTTTTGTAAAAAGGGAGCCCTTATTGACGCCAAGCTTGGAGATGACGTAAATCCTACACGAATGTCTGCAGGAACCCAGTTTTGCGTTGTGCAGGGAAAAACTTTCACTGATGAAGGGCTGGATGCAACGGAAGAGCGTATGAATGAATGGCACAGAAATCACCTTTACCATCTCGCACGATACGAACTTATGCTTGAAGATCCTACCTTAGCAAAAATTGAAAATGGAGATATTCTCAATGCCAAGGCAAGAGAACGCGCCGAAAACCAATATAAAAAAGATGGTAGGGTCAAGATTTCTCCTGAAAGAAGAGAATATTATAAAACAATTGGAGGTACTCCTCATCTTGATGGCACGGTGACAGTATTTGGTGAACTGGTGGATGGTCAGGATATAGTTGAAAAAATCACACTAATGGAAACTGATGAAAACGACAGACCTGTGAAAGACGTGATAATCCTGTCTACAGAAGTCTGGAAAAAATAACATCGTTCTCCGCCATCGAAAATATGAAACTGTAAGGACACGAAAAATCGCGTCCTTACTTATGTCTAATGAGATTATTCTCCTATCTTATCAAATATAATATTTAAGATTGCTTCCCTATCCTCACATCCAAGAACATACTGCTTGCCGGAATTCAGTTTTATCAGAATACAATTCTTCTGGTTTCCGTAATAACCAAAATAATTTCCTATAATAATATCGTGGAAATAGCCCCAGTATCCCATAAAGCCGCCACTTCCACAAAGCCTCAGTCCTCCCGCCGACGGATAGCAATAATCGGCAGCAGCTATTTCAGAATAAGGTATCACCTTATCTTTTAATACTCTATGAATTATCAATGTATGGTCCGTAGTTTCCAAACTTACGGGACAATAAAACAGACCTACCGTTAGCAAACACAAAAATAAGATGCCTAATGTGCAGAATTCTTTTACAACTCCCCACATCATAACTAAAACTGCACAAAATACTACCATTACAAAGCATGTTATAAGCGAAGAATACATAAGTAAATCGTAAAAATTAATTTATACTAAGCAGCATGGGCAAAATTTATATTAAGACTGGATCCAAGCGCAGCCAAAGCTCTGTTGG
>CAZXHO010000005.1:0-22974 GCA_964640365.1 uncultured Sangeribacter sp.
CAGCTGCAGACGGAGCTGCAGCTGTTGAGGAAGTTGCAATTCATTATGGCACATTCATCATGAATATCGTGGATTTCTTCATCATCGCTTTCTCAATCTTCGTAGCTATCCGCATTGCCATGAAACTTAAGAAGAAAGAGGCTGAGCCGGCTCCCGAACCTGCTCCCGAACCAACAAAAGAAGAAGTATTGCTAACTGAGATTCGCGACCTTCTGAAGCAAGATCTTAAGAAGTGATCTCCACAAATCATAATACGACACAAAGTAAAGCCTGTCCCTATTACCACCGGACAGGCTTTATCTTTTTAAAGCTGTTGATAATCTTTTATCTACGCCTCTGCCAGTATGAATTATGCCAACGGGTGATTTATGTAAGTTTTTCGGTGATGGTTGGGTAGTTTCGGGAATTTTGATTAAATTCGCACTATATTCTAACCTTAAACGATTATCCCTATGTTTCCAAAAGAGACTTACGTCAAGCGCCGCGAGGAACTCAAGAAGAGAGTGGGAAGCGGCCTCCTCCTGTTCTTAGGTAATAACGAAAGCGGCATGAACTACGCCGACAATACATATGATTTCCGTCAGGATTCCACATTCCTTTATTATTTTGGTCTCCCTTATGCCGGACTGAACGCAATAATTGACATTGACAACGACAAAGAAATAATTTTCGGCGATGAGCTTACCATCGACGACATCGTATGGATGGGCACACAGCCTACACTCCATGAAAAGGCCACGATGGTAGGTATATCCGACACTCGCCCTGCTGCCGATCTGGCTAAATATCTGCGCAGTGCAAAGATTATGGATCAGAAGATTCATTATCTCCCGCCCTACCGTCCGGAACATAATGTACAGCTCCTTCACCTCCTCGGTCTTCTCCCGGGAGCCGAGCAACCGTCAATACCGATGATCCGTGCGGTTGTCGACCAGCGCAATCATAAATCGGAAGAAGAAATTGCCGAGATAGAGAAGGCTTGCGATGTGACTGCCGATATGCACATCACTGCAATAAAGATGCTACGTCCGGGTATGCGTGAATGTGAGGTAAGTGCTGCCATAGAAGCTGTTGCACAGGCCGCCGGAATGCGCCTCTCGTTCCCGATCATTGCCACTGTAAATGGTCAGACGCTTCATAATCATTACCATGGCAATGTGGCACGTTCGGGCCAGATGTTGCTCGTTGATGCAGGAGCAGAAACCGAGATGGGATATGCCGGAGATATGTCTTCAACCATATGCGTAGATCCCAAGTTTACTCCGCGGCAGAAATCAATTTATGATATACAGGTAGCGTCACATACTGCCGCTGTCGATGCCTTGAAACCGGGCGTCCCTTTTGAGGATGTTTACGATCTCTCCTGCCGTGTGGTATGCGAAGGTTTGAAAGACCTTGGTATTATGAAGGGTGATCCTGCGGAAGCTGTGGCTGCCGGTGCTCATGCAATGTTCTATCCCTGCGGCCTCGGCCACATGATGGGTCTTGACGTTCACGATATGGAAAATCTCGGTGAAGTGTGGGTTGGTTATGACGGCAAACCGAAGAGTACTCAGTTCGGAAGGAAATCTCTCCGTCTGGCACGTCCTCTTGAGCCCGGATTTGTACATACTATTGAACCGGGTATATATTTCATACCAGAACTTATTGACCTTTGGAGGAGTCAGCACAAGTTTGAAGATTTCATCAATTATGATGAAGTAGAGAAGTGGAAAGACTTTTCCGGACTGCGCAACGAGGAGGATTACCTGATAACTGAAACCGGTGCGCGCCGTCTCGGAAAGAAAATACCTCTTACCACCGAAGAGGTGGAGGCAATGCGATGACCGGACGTTTTGCCCCTTCCCCTACGGGAAGAATGCATCTCGGAAACATATTTACAGCCCTGATCTCTTGGCTATCGGCGAGGAAGCAGGGTGGAAAATGGATACTGCGGATCGAGGATCTCGATCCGCAGCGTTCACGTATGGACTATGCCCGCCAGATTGAGGATGATCTTGATTGGCTTGGCCTTGATTGGGACGAAGGTGGAATTGACGGGATAGGAGAACATGCTCCTTATTGCCAAAGCCGGAGAGGTGAGATTTATGAAGAATGTCTTGAAAAACTAAGATCATCAGGTCTTACTTATCCTTGCTTCTGTACCCGAGCCGATATCCTTGCCACACAGGCGCCGCATGAAAGTGACGGACGTGTGGTCTATTCCGGTACGTGCCGTCCTGTTCGCTTGGGAGGAAAATCCGAAGTGATAGATGATACCAAAAAAGAGAGAGCTACAAGGCTATGGGTTCCTGATAGAGAGATTTCCTTCACCGATCGACTTTACGGTACCCGGAAAGTTAATCTTGCCTCCCATTGCGGTGATTTTGTCTTGCGGCGTGCCGATGGTGCCTGGGCCTATCAGCTTGCAGTGGTTGCCGACGATGCCCATATGGGTGTGACGGAAGTGGTCAGGGGGAGCGATCTGCTGCTTTCTTCTGCCCAACAGATTTATCTTTATGAATTGTTAGGTTATCCTGTTCCTGAATTTGCCCATGTACCGTTATTGTGTAATGAGACAGGTAAACGTCTTTCAAAGAGAGATGTTGACCTTGATATGGAACATCTGAGAAAAGAATATACTCCCTCTCATCTCGTTGGACTTCTTGCCTACATCGCAGGAATAATGCCTGAGCCCTTCCCTATCAGTGCCAAGGGATTGCTTCCGCTATTCTCATGGAGCGCCATCCACAACACACCCGCTCTGACTGTGTAGCGGAGATAAGAAAAGTGATATTGTAAGTCAGTGGTCGGGGGTTAGAACTGTGAATGGTCTTACCTTATCCTTTTACCCCAAACGGATCTTCCGTTAGAATCAATACCCGTAAACAATACTGTGTCAGCCTCACGTTCCCAGTCGTGACCTGCATGAATTATAAGGTCAGAGATCTCTTCTCCTCCAATATTTATTGACAGGGTTTGGGAGGAGGGATTGAAATTCCAAGACACTGATTCATCTTCCGGACGTAAAATGTGCCTGAACGAACTGTTGCCTTCGCCTTCGCGCAGTTCCCCTTCTCCCCAGAGAATCTGTCCTGCCTCAAGATTGCGTTCCACCCGAGGTTCAGTTATTCTGATCACCTCCCATTCTCCACACAAATCCGCACCGGAGAATTTACGCAGACTTACTCCGGCATATCGTTCCGGAGACACCACGGGCCATCCGGAGGAGGTCATGAAAAGTTGTCGTAGATGGAGCACCATCAATCCTGTGTCTTTGGCATATCTTCCCTGATGAGCCATGAAATAGTTTCCTTCTCCATCGTTAAACACGCCGCAGTGCGCGGTTCCCAACCATCCCGGATGATTTTCGAAACAATAAGGAGCCGTTAGGACTGGGAAATTATTGGTGGTATCACTTACTACATTTCCATGAAAATCAGTGAATGGACCCTCTGCACGGTCAGATCTTGCCACCCTGACATTATAAGTGGTCATCAAAGGTTCGTAGCTTTGGAAAAGATAATACTTTCCATTTTCCTTATGCCGGATTATCTCCGGGGCTTCAAGATTATCTTTCTTCCAGTTCGCACGCCTCGCCACGAGATGTCCCTGATCATCATTCTTCACCGTAAATCCTGTAGAGGGATCGAGCTGAACGCAATATAAGCCTCCGAAATACGAGCCGTAGTGCATCCACTGGTTGCCGTTATTATCGGTGATTATTGAAGGATCGATTGCATTCATAAGAGAGGAAGAGTTTGTCTTTACCACCGCTCCTTTGTTTTCCCATGGTCCTTCGGGATTATTTGATTCAGCCAATCCAATGTAAGATGTGTTCTTTCCGAAGGCAGATACGCAGTAATAAAGTCTGTAAGTTCCGTTTCCGCAGTCCACCATGTATGGAGCCCAGATATTGGTAGCTCCATGTCCGTTTGCATTACTTTTTACCCATTCGACAGCTTCTTGGGGAATTTCCGAAAAAGCCCATCCGACAAAATCCCAATTAATGAGATCCTTTGAACGTCTTATCTGGATGAATCCGAGAGGCACACCTTTATCTTTAGCCTCACGCCTGTTCTCGCGGTAGATTGCATCTGTGGAATACATATAATAGTGATCGCCGACTTTACGGCATGAAGGATCATGAACATTATATGTGCCCCACTTTTCCCAATTTTCCATTGATGATATCCCTGAATAGTCATCGCTCCATGGGTTGGGAGCCGGTTTTGGGGAAAATGTTTCCGGCAAGGCGGATAATGTAAATGCCGCCGCCAAAAGAAGAGTATAAGTGAGTTTCATGAAAAATAGGTTATAAGATATTATTGCAGGTTCTTGTGTTTGTATCCTGAAGTATGGTATAATTGTGGCACTTCTGAGAATACAATGCGAAATTATATCATTTGAATGAATAAATGGTGGAGTTTTTGCTCATTCAGGCTGAACGGGCTCAGATGTAGTTGAGGGAAGTGGATTTTTAACTATAAAAGGTGGAAATTTTGAATAAAATTGGTAAAGAGGGCTTTAAGTTTCACTTGATACCAATAAAAATTATAAATTTGCATAGGTATAAATTTTTATTGAAATTATTTTCCGGCTAATTATTATAAGTAATTTTGGTAAAAGAAGCCGGTAAAAGCGAGCATTATTTTTTTCGGACAATACTTTTTAACTAAAGGAATAAGACAATTTTATAAGACTGAAATTTGGTTCTGATTTTTTTCGGTAAATTGATATAATTCTTGTGAAACGATGACTCAGAGAGTGAAATTTTAGAGAAAAAAAGTCTTATTGGACTAAGAATTTAATGTACAAGCTGTACTAACTTCAATAAAAACAATTACTTATCTAATTCCTGTGTTGACCTTATCGGATTCCGGGTTCATGAAATACTTAAGATTCTTTCTTTGGTTTTTTATATTGCTTGTTCAAAGCATGTGTTTTCACTTTCAGGCATGGGGAGTGGAGAAAGATGCTATGTCGTTTTCCGATAAACATTCTGTGAAGACGATCACCATGTACAATGGTCTTTCTCATAATTTTATAGAAGATCTTTACCGAGACAGCAAAGGTTATATATGGATCGCCACCTCCGGATCTCTTGCTCGTTATGATGGGTATGAGTTTGTAAATTTCACCCCCAACACTCTCGGAAGGTATATAAAAAGCAGCTTTGTAAGGAAGATGACCGAAGATCGTTTCGGAAGGCTTTGGGTGGCAAGTGACGGAGGTATCGATGTAATAAATCTCAAAAATCTCACTTCGGTTCAGCTGACTGATCCGGAAGGCAAACTCGATAAACTATCCTTTGTGCCGTCAAGTTATGTCTCCACCGATTCTACGGGAAACATATGGCTGCGCACTTATACGGATATCATTTGCATTTGTTTTAATGAAGACGGTTCTGTCAGCAAAATTTTATCAATGCCCCACGATACTACCGCTACCGTGCTGACCGGTGCTGTAAAACCCCTTTCAGACGGAAGCGTATGGTCCGGAATTGGTGGAAATATATGCCGTCTATCAGTGGGAAAAGATGGTATCACATGTCAGCAGGTTTCGCCTGATCTGAGCTTTGACTCATCAGTCTATATATCTGATTTCTTGCAACAGGGGAATGATGTATGGATAGCTACGGACATCGGACTGTTTAGATATGACCTTACATCGGGATTTATAAGAATATATGTTGCCAATCCCGGGCAGACAGGTGCGCTTTCCCAAACCTTTGTGACCAGTCTGGCTGTCACCGGAAAAGGAGAATTGATAGCGGGATGTCTCAATGGAATGAACGTATACGACAAAGAAGAAGACGGTTTTGTATATGTAAACCTTTCAGATCAAGGAGTTGGCATGCCCAACCTTAGTTCCAATTTTATAAATTGCCTTCTTGTAGAAGATGACAATCTATGGGTTGGCACCGAAGGAGGTGGAGTTACATTATTCTCACCGCGCAGGCTGTATTCAAAAATGTGGCGTCACAATTCTTCTGACCCTTTCAGCCTGTCTCCCAATCCAGTTAATGCTATTTATGAGGATGGAAACGGAACCTTGTGGGTGGGTACAGTTGAGGGTGGGCTTAACCGTGCTTCTTGTTGCTATGAAGGAGGCTTCGATCATTATACCGCAGAGACGGGAACTCTTACACATAATTCTGTGAGCGCCATAACTTCTGATCACACCGGACATCTCTGGGTTGGTACTTGGGGAGGGGGATTATGTATGCTCGATAAACTGTCGCCTACTCGATCCTTGTTGACCATCAGGGAGTTTGATGAGGGAGGATATAATCTCGATTACATTGGCGCATTAGCCTTTGATCCGTTTAATAATTATTTATGGATCGGAGCGAATTGCGGTCTTTTTACATATGATATAAATGCCAACAGATTGTTTATCCCATTTCCTAAGGCAACCGAACTGAGAGGAAGCGTGGGATGTGTGATTGCACATGACGGCAGTTTATGGATCGGAGGGCTTGACGGCATTGCAGTGGTTGACCTTAAAGGAGGTTATGGAAAGAATGGGTTCAGGTATGTGCATTTTGAAAATAAACTTGATGACCCTGAATCAATAGTTAAAGAAAAGATAAGTGCCATTTCTCTTACCAATGACGGAACAATATGGATAGGTACCAATGGCAACGGAATATACCGGTATGAGGTGGCAGCCGATGAAAGAAAATTTATAAATTATAATTCTTCAGACGGTCTTCCTAATGATGTGGTGCAAGGAATAGCGGAAGATACCGACGGAAATCTATGGATAGCCACTTATCACGGACTTTCGTGTATGACTCCTGACGGGAGATTCGTAAATTTCGGAATTAATAACGGTCTTGAAACTGAACAGTTTTATTGGAATGCCTACAGACGTCTTGCAAACGGAGATATTCTTTTCGGAAGTGTAGACGGTATGTTGGCTGTAAAGGGTCTTGCTTCATCACGAATCAACAGGACATTTCCCGTAAGATTCACTTCTCTTACTGTTGACCGCGATAAAACCTACGGAAATCCTGAAAAGGCAAGTATTCCTGAAAACGAGCGTTCCTTTGAGATTGAATTTTCTGCATTCGACTATGCCGGGGGTGACAACGGGCGGTTCTACTACCGCATGGATGGTTATGAAAAAGACTGGAAGGAACTTCCTGCCGGCAGGCATAGTGTCGCCTATATGAACCTTTTCCCGGGAAATTACACTCTTGAAGTTAAATATGTTGCCGAAGGACAGTCGCTGGCAACCGCTCCGGTGTCTTGTTTTGAAGTGGAAATTGTGCCTAATTTCTATCGGCGCTGGTGGTTCGTTCTCATTGTATCGGTTGCTGTGTTATTAGTAATATGGTTTATCTACCGTTGGCGGGTAAAAGATCTTACACGGCAACGCAATGACCTGCAGGCTGCCGTGGCTGACGGAGTGAAAGAGATTTCTGAACAGAAGACGTTGATTGAAGAACATGCCCGTGAACTCGGGGAGCAGAATACCCAGCTTATAGCCCAGAATAAACAGATTAGCGAGCAGAAAACACAGATTGCTGAGATGGCAGGTCAAGTTCAGAAGCTGACTGCAGACAGAATCTCATTCTTTACCAATATCACTCATGAATTCCGTACCCCAATCACATTGATTATTGGTCCTATTGAACGTGCATTGAACCTCAGCACCAATCCCAAGGTAATAGAACAGCTGAATTTTGTGGAGCGCAACTCTCGTTTCCTGTTGTCGCTCATTAACCAGCTGATGGATTTCAGAAAGATTGAGTCCGGAAAAATGGAGGTGACGACCACAAGGGGTGACATAAGCAAATTGATAAATGATATAGTGGTGCCCTTCCGCCCATATGCTGATGAAAGAGGAATAGAAATACGCACGGTTTATCATCTTTCCACTCCAGTGTTTGATTTCAACGAAGATGCTATGCGCAAGGTGCTCACCAATCTGCTTGGCAATGCAGTGAAATTCACTCCCGATAATGGAAAGGTGACAATATATGCCTCAGTTTGCAGAAAATCCGGATGTGGTGAAGGAAAGGTGTTCTATCTTTGTGTAAGCGATACGGGATGCGGTCTTGATGAGGATGATGCCGATAAAGTTTTCGACCATTTCTATCAGGGAAAGAGTCAGATAAAATATCCCCTCATAGGAGCCTCCGACAGTGGTATAGGACTCTATCTGTGTCGACGTCTTGTAGAGGTGTATGGAGGTAAGATCTCGGCAAAGAACAATCATGGCGCAGGGTGTTCGTTCAGAGTTATCATACCGCTCGATAAGGCATATGAATCGCTTTCAGAAGATAAAGCCATTGGTCAAGATGTCATTCCGGCGGAAGGCAACATAGAAGAGTTGCAGGGAGACAAGCGGATGACTTTGCTTGTTGTGGAAGACAACGAAGATATGCGTGCCTTTATGCGCTCGGTGCTGAGCGACAGCTTTACAGTTTTGGAGGCTTCTGACGGAAAGGAGGCGCTTAAGATACTGTTGTCGCGCGATGTTGATTTCATTATAAGCGACTTAATGATGCCTGTGATGGACGGTCTTGAACTTGCCGAGAAAGTGAAAGGTAACTTTGCCATCTCCCATATTCCTTTTGTTATGTTGACAGCAAAGACCTCGAGGGAATCAAGGATGGAGGGCTACCGCATGGGTGTGGATGACTATATACTCAAACCTTTTGACGAAGCCATGCTTCTTACCCGAATTAATAATATCTTGGAAAACAAGAAGCGTTATCAGCGTAAATTTATCACTGATATGGACGTGGAGCAGCTTGAGATCAACGAAGAGAGTCGCGACAAGAAGTTTGTTAATAAAGTCATGGATGTGCTGAAAGAGAATTATACCAACTCCTATTTTGAAGTCGGGGAATTTGCTGAGGCACTTGGTGTCAGCAGGAGTCTTCTCAATAAAAAGCTCCAGAGCTTATTGGGTCAGAGTGCCAATCAGCTTGTGAGGAGTTACAGGCTTAAGCGTGCTCATGAGCTAATCATACTCAACCGTTCTACGAAGAACTTAAATGTATCGGAAATTGCCTTTCAGGTGGGTTTTAACGATTCTAAATATTTCACGCGTTGTTTTACCAAACATTTCGGTGTGAATCCGAGCGTGGTATTAAAAGGAGGGACAGTCAATTAGGTGCGGAATCATAAAAAATCAGCTTGCTGAGGGTGGCAGCCTTAATTTTTATTAACAAAATTATAATTTCCACCTCCTTTGTCCGATTGTCCACCTATCGCGCGCGTTAATGTTCTAATTTTGCCGATGTTACTTTGGAGTGCTGAAAAGCTTAACCAATGATAACTTTCCTATACAAGCTAATAATTTAACCTATTAACAACCTAATATCATCATGAAGACAGAAAAATGGATGCCAGCGGCAGCCCTTGCTGTTCTACTGACCGCGATGACGTCCTGCGACGACTGGGGGCGACAGGATCCCCCCGCAGGAAACCAGATTAAGCCGACTCTGGAGAATGTTGCGGCCTTTGACTTTGATGCGGAAGAAGGACTCGATCTTATGACGTTTACCTCCATCGCCAATCCGGGCGGTATTGCCCCCGACATCGTAAACGATGAAATAAAGGGGAATGTGCTCGAACTGAACAATGGTTATCTCACCCTTTCAAATCCCCTGACGAATGTAGTGCTTCAGGAAGCAGCCTCTTTCACATTCTGGATGAAACAACCCGTAATCATGGAGACAGATGAGGAGGGTAATGAAGTTGCCAAACCCCAGGAGTTGGCTGCAGCGCTTCTTGCTTTTGAGAATAATACTGCCAACGGCAGGCTGCTCATCAATGCCAACGGTGGAATATCTTATTCTGCCGCCGACGGAGAATGGGTTGAAAACGATCCTACACTTGTTACCACAGGCTACCTTACCCCCGGAGAATGGCATTATGTGGCTGTCGTGCTTAACAATGACGGCTATGAATGGTATGTAGACGGAGATCGCAAGGTGAGCAAGACGGTTGTAGATTTCGACTGTTCAAAGCTTGTGAAATTTGTCAATAATGTGCAGACAATGACAATCGGTGCGCCCGACAACAATTCTCTTTGGCTTATCGACGATCTGAAAATTTATCGTAATACCGTAACATCTAAAGAAACTGCACGCCCCAACCTCGGAGGAGGTGGAAGCGGACCTGACGGACCAGACCTCAGTACATGGACTCTTCTCGGCTTGGAAGACAACTCTACAGGATTCTGGAGCACATGGGCAGATTATGTAAATCTTACCGGAGACGGAACAGTGCATTACGATTTCTATAACTATCACGGTGGCAAGACTCAGAACTGGTGTAACTGGGGTCTGGTTCTTACCAACGGTCCAGAACGCGGCGCCGACGGTTATATGGAGTATCTCTATCTCCGTGCAGATGCATACGGTTGGGGTGCCAACTATAACGGTGATAATATCTCACACGACTTCAATTGGGATACATTCATGGAGGAAATGGACGGTGCCTTCGTGTCTATGGATATCACACGAAAAGGTTCGACGGTGACAGTAACCACTCTGGTAACTGCAGTTGACGGTACAGAACGCCATTACTCTATTAAGGTAGTCGGTGTAGACAGCGAAGTGCTCGGCACATTCCTTACCTGTGAAGGCTCTCACCTTCTCATCAATCCCGAAACAGTATTTGTGGGTCAAGTTTATTCGGCCGGACAATATGTTACCGGTGCGACAGACTGCAGCACAGGCTGGTGGTCTGCACATTCTCCCAATAACCGTTTTGACGGCAATTTCAAAAACTGGGGTGTTGAGTTTGTCAACCATACAACCGGTGCGGGCGCCAACTGGAACAACTGGCTGCTTGTCTGCAGCAACGGTCCTTGGGTTGGAGAGGCAGGATATGGTGAGAATTTTGTACTCCGTTCGGATGCATACGGCTGGGGCGCAAGCTTCGATGGCGGTAATACCACCATGGAACAAGCATTTGACTGGGAGAATTATGTGGCGGACATGAAGGATGCGAAAGTCAAGATACTCTTCTCATACACCGGAGGCAAACTCGACATGTATTGCACCCAGACCACAGCCGACGGCAGAAAGATGCCCGATTACAAATTCTCTGCAAGCGGCCTCTCATCTCCCATCGGTCTGTTCTTCACCATTGAGTTGGCATGGCTCGAATTCTCTAAGGTAGGATATTACCCGTGGGCAAAAATGGAATAATTAACCTAAAATCTAATCAGACATCATAATGAATAAGAAACGAATCAAAGCCGAAGGACGGCGGAGCTCATTGCTCCGCCTCCTCCTCCCGGTTCTTCTTCTGGTGTTTGCCGCTTTTCCTGCGGGAGCACAGATTGTGAAGGGTATCGTAACTGATGCTTCGGGAGAACCTCTGATTGGCGCAACAGTCATAGAAAAAGGATCAACCAACGGCACTGCAACTGACCTCGACGGTTATTTCCAGCTGAATCTGAAGGATGCCAAGAAAGCTGTACTTATGGTTTCATATGTGGGCTATGCCCCTGCCGAAGTTGATGTGAAAGGTCAGACAGACCTCAAGATTGTACTTCAGGAGGAAACCTCGCTCCTTAATGAAGTTGTGGTTGTAGGTTACGGTCAGCAGAAGAAAGAATCGGTGGTGGGAGCCATTTCTCAGGTAAATTCCGGCGACCTGCTTGAGACTCCCTCCGCCAACCTTTCACAGGCTATCACCGGTAAGATACCGGGTGTGATAACCTCCCAGACGTCAGGTGCACCGGGTGCCGACGATGCCTCCATCTATATCCGCGGACGCGCCACCTTCGCAGGTGATGCCCAGCCTCTTATCCTTGTCGATGGAATCGAGCGTTCTTTTTCTCAGATTGCTCCAGATGATATCGAGACAATTTCAGTGCTGAAAGATGCTTCCGCTACTGCCGTTTACGGTGTGCGTGGTGCCAATGGCGTTATGCTTATCACAACCAAACGCGGTAAGGAACAGAAACCGGTGGTAAACCTCACGGCTTCGTGGCAGTTTCAGACTCCCACAAGAAAGAGCACATATCTCAATTCCTATCAATCCGTGTCACTCCTCGAAGAGGCACTTGCAAACGACGGACTCCCCTCACAATATTCTGCATCAGACATTGCCATGTACCAGAAATCTGTAAATGGTGAACTGAGCGGAGTAGAGGCTCTTCTCTATCCTAACGTAGACTGGTATGATGAAATCCTACGTTCTTCAGCACCCTCACAGCGTTACAATGCGAGTGTGCGCGGAGGTACTAAGAGAATGCGCTATTATGCATCTCTTGAATACTATGATCAGGAGTCATTGTTCAAGAATCTTTCCAACGACTTATATGGCAATTCTTCTTCTCTCAATTATAAGCGTTATGGCTTCCGTGCCAATGCAGACTTCTTTCTAACCAAAGATCTTCAGCTTTCTGTAAATTTCGGTACACGTTTCGAAGAACGCCGCGGTCCTAACTCTGACGAGAGGGATATATTCAGCAACGTATTCTATCAGCTTAACCATACTCCGGGTTGGATTTTCCCTGTAGCCTATCAGGTTCAAAACGGTGAAAGCATGAAGACTCTCTACGGCGGCAGCTCGCAGTATCAGAGCAACGTCTATGCTACTCTTGCCGAATCAGGTTATTATAAGGGCGTGAATACTGTAAATGAAACCAACTTCATCGCCGACTACAAGATGGATTGGTTAACTCCCGGTCTTTCTGCAAGGGGCATGGTCAGCTTCGACTATGAGAACTACCATAAGACCACCTATAGCAAGTCTTTCGCAACCTATGAGCTAAATGACCGCGACAACTACCAGAGCATTGATGCCTACAACCGTTTCAATACTGACGGCACAATGACCAGCAGCCGCACAAGCTTCACTCTCTATAAGCTATATATGGAGGCTCAGCTCAACTATGCACGCAAATTTGCAGGTGTTCACGACCTGACAGCGATGGTGCTTTACATGCAGAATGACTACCGTTATCAGTCAGACCTTGCAAAGCGTTATCAGGGTGTTGTGGGGCGTATCACATATGCTTATGATGACCGCTACCTCTTCGAGTTCAATGCCGGTTATAACGGTTCTGAAAACTTCCAGAAAGGTAAACGCTTCGGTTTCTTCCCAGCATTCTCCGCCGGTTGGCGTATAACTCAGGAGAAGTTTATGGAGAATGCAACAGATTGGCTTAATAACCTTAAGCTCCGCGCATCTTACGGTCAGGTGGGTAATGATGTATATCAGATAGGCGGTGTGGCACAGCGCTTCCTTTACGAGCAGAAATGGAGCCAGATTACCAACGATTATTTCTTCGGAACTTCCGGACAGACAGGTATCTTCGAACAGCAGTACCCTAACTATGGTGTAACTTGGGAGCGTGCTCACAAATACAACGTGGGTCTTGAATTCGGATTCTTCAACAATTCACTCAGTGGTAATATTGATTTCTTCTGGGAGAAACGTAATAATATTCTTACCGAGTATCTTACCCGTCCTTGGTGGTTCGGTGTGACTTCTGCTGCCGGAAACCTCGGAAAGACTGAAAACAAGGGTTTTGAAATCGAGCTTCACTATAGCAATAAAATCGGATCCGACTTTAAATATAATATTGGCGGAACTTATTCACATGCCAAGAATAAGATCACTGAAATGGATGAGCCGGCTTCAAAAACCGACTACCGTAAACGCACCGGCCATGTCATCAATCAGTATTTCGGTCTGCTTTGCGACGGTTTCATCACTCAGGCTGACATCGATGGTGGAAACCTTCCCATCTCTACATTCGGCACTGTTAAGGCTGGTGACCTCAAATATCGTGATATGAATGGTGACGGATTTATCGATGACCGCGATGAGACATTCATCGGCTATTCTGATATTCCGGAAAATACTTATGCCATTACACTTGGGGCTGAATGGAAAGGCATAGGTTTCAGCATAATGTTCCAGGGAGTGGATCATGTAAGCCGCTATTATGATGCCGAGGCTATGTATGCCTTCGTAAACGGTGGTAAGGTAAAAGAACATCATCTTGACCGTTGGAATCCGGCACTTTCGGAGGCACAAAACCTTGCTAATGCGAAATATCCACTACTTCACTATGATAGCTACGGCGACCACAACCAGCGTCAGAATTCATTCTTCCTGAAGAATGGTTCATTCTTCCGTCTGAAGAATATCGAGCTTTCCTATTCTCTCCCTGAGAAATGGATCAAGCATGTGTTCATGACCCAGTGCCGTTTTTATGTGAACGCCAATAACCTCATCACTTGGGATCATCTCAACGGTATGACAGACCCGGAAAGCAATGGATCTAACCGCTATCCTATCTGTAAGACTGTGAACTTTGGTGTCAACATCCAATTCTAACCTGATATTGCAATGAAAAAATCATATAAATTCTTAGCGCTGGCTGTTATTCTCGGGAGTGTCCCTGTCATGACTTCATGCAGCGACTATCTTGACAAGCAGCCTTCCAACGAGCTGACCGAGGATAAGACCCTCGGAAGTTGGAGTATGTTTGAATATTTCCACAACGATACGTATAATTTCCTGCGCCACGGAGCAAACCGTGTTAACGGTTCTTGGCTTGATGCAGCCACCGATCTGGCAGAGACTTCTTTTGCAACCGGAGGCACTCGCACCACTTTCAATATCGGTAACTATTACGGCGGCGGCGGAACGTCTGAATTCAACGATACATGGGAGTCACGCTACCGTGCAATCCGCAAGTGCAACCGTGTCATCAACCAGATGGAACTTGTTCCCAACGATATCACCAAAACTCCCGAACAGGAGGCACAGGATCGTGCTATCATGCGTGCAGAGGCACGTACTTTCCGTGCTTATTTCTACTGGGAAATGTTCCTCAGATTCGGTCCTCTTCCCATCGTTACGGATGTGTTGGATCCAAATGAAGATATGATCACTCCTTACACTAAACGTCCTTCTGTAAAAGAATATGTGGTAGATTTCATTCTTCGCGAACTTGAGGAATCAGAGCCTTATCTTCTTTCGTATGAAGACGCTTGGAGCGGCAACCGTATCGGAAGACTTTCAAAACCGATGGCGAGGGCACTCGAATCACGTATAAAACTCTACATGGCTTCTCCGCGCTATGCTGCCGAAAGCGGTATCACATGGCAGGAAGCAGCTCAGTCGGCAGAGAGTTTCATCAACGATTTCGGAGGTAACTTCGGTCTGTTTGCAGAAGCCAATATCGACCCCGCGGAAAATTATGGCAATGCGTTGCTACGCACACAATATACCGGAAACAACAATGAGGTTATCTTCTTCCGCAATGACCAGACAATCGGCTGGAGCAGTATTTCAAACGATACTCCCGTAGGTGAAGGTGGCAATGGCGGTAACTGTCCTTCTCAGAACCTTGTGGACATGTATGATATGGCAGACGGATCTTCTCCTTTCAAGGAATATGACGCTACGGGTGCTCCCGTGTATCCGGCCGGTTCTCTTGTGCCGGTTATCAACGAAGAGAGCGGTTACAACGATGCCAATATGTGGGAAAATCGTGATCCCCGTCTCAAGGCTACAGTGCTTTACCAAGGTACACCATGGGGAACCATGCGCGACAACAGCCGTATAGACGTCCGTCCGGGTATGGCTGATAACCCTACAGGCAATGCCAATTCTACACCAACCGGATACTACATGCGCAAATATATACCCGCAACTATCCTCAGCTCCAACCATAGCGGTTCCGCCTACAGGCTTTGGACTATAATCCGCTATGCCGAGATTCTGATGAACTATGCAGAGGCTATGAATGAGGTCAACGGTCCCTGCCAGCAGGTTTATGACATGCTTGACAGAGTGCGCCACCGTGCCGGCATCACAGGAAGCGTAGCCGATCGGGCAGACCTTTCGAGCAAAGAAGCGATGCGTAACTTTATCCATAAGGAGCGCACAGTGGAATTCGCATTTGAGGAACATCGTTCATGGGATGTGCGCCGCTGGAATGTGGCGGTTGAGGCTCTCTCGCGTCCCATCTATGGCGTAAACATAGCAATGGACGGAACTATCTCGCGTAAAAAAGCACAAGACCGCGTCTTCGAACAACGTATGTATCTTTATCCGATTCCCGAGGGAGAAATCTGGAAAACCGGACTTGAAAACAACCCCGGATGGTAATCCTTAAATCCTAATAGAAAAATTCTAACCGATATGAATAACATCATAAATCATATAAGGAACAAGGCGAAACTTGCTTTGACAGTGGCAGTGATGGCATGCTGCTCTGTTATGGCGATTGCCTCTCCTACCGGAAATACTTTAAAGGGCCGTGTAGTGGATCCTGAAGGTAAACCCATTCCCGGGGCTGCCGTGAATCTTGCCGAGCAGAGCAAAGTGGTGTTCACTAACGAAAACGGAGAGTTCACAATTAATGATGCCAATTATGACGATGAGGTAAACGCCACATGTGTCGGCTATCTCACCACAATCATTCCCGTGGAGGACTTCAGTGCCCCCATTGAAATAGTGCTCCAGCCTGACACTGATCCCTATAGCCACATAGCTCCCGTAGCTTTCGGCGAACAGCAAAAGAAATATCTTACTGATTCGCGTTCAGTGGTGACCGGCGAGGAACTTCAGCGTTATCCCGTCACAGTGCTCCAGAATGCATTCAACTCTCTTCTGACAGGTGTTGAGACTTATGAAGTTTCATCCGAGCCGGGTTGGTCAGAGACCAAAATGTATGTCCGTGGTGTACGCTCGCTTAACTCCAGTGCCCGTAACCCGCTTATTATCGTGGATAACGTAGAGCGTGACCTTTCATTCCTCGATGCCTTCCCTATCGAGACTGTGACTGTGCTGAAGGATGCTGCTGCTACAGCCCTCTATGGTATGCGCGGTGCAAATGGTGTAATTCTTGTTACTACTAAACGTGGTGAGGCAGGCAAGACGCACATCAACTTTACCCAGGAGGTCGGTTTCCAGACGCTTACCGGTAAGGTGGAGAATCAGAATACCTATAATCTTGCCCTAACAAAGAATCAGGTGCGTTATCTTGACGGCAAAGATCCAATTTATTCTGCCGAACAGATTGAGAAATACCGCCGTGTATGTGCCGGTGAGACTCTTGAAGGCATGGACCGTTACCGTTATTTCAACACCAACTGGTTTGATGAACTTTATCGTGAGACTGCCCCGGTAGTGAAGACCAATCTTCAGATTTCCGGTGGTAACAACCGTGCTCGTTATTACGTTTCGTTCTCGTATCTTCGTCAGGAAGGTATGTGGAACAAGAAGGGTACAAATTTCAATGACCGTTTCTCAACACAGCACGTGCTCAACCGCTGGAACCTCCGTTCCAATCTCGACATCAATGTCAACAAATATCTTCGTGTAGGTCTTGACCTCGGCGGTCGTATAGACAATATTCTTCAGCCTACCACCGGTGTGTTCAATCTCACTACATTCGGAGCAGTGGAGGCTGACCCGATGCGCCCGGTATATTGTCCAAACGGTGAACTCTATGTAGACGGTAGTGCCAACAATCCGACTTACCTGCTCGGTTCTTCGGGACAGGAGAAAAACCGTCGCCGTCAGCTCTATTCAACTGTGGATGTGACAGGAATACTTGATCCGATCACCAAGGGCCTTGAGGCTAATCTCGTAGTCAGCTTCGATGCTTTCGATGTGTTCCAGTCTACTCAGACAAACCGCGTGAATTCATATTCTTATGATTTCACTAACACAGCGGTAGAAAAAGTAGAAGACTTTACTTACACTCAGACCAACCGCTATCAGGAGCTAACCAATCCTTCAGCTAACGAGCGTGCCAATTCATGGACCCTCAACAGCCGTTTCGGTTTCAAATATGACCGTGCGTTTGGTGAGCACCGTGTTCAGGCAAACGCTTTTGTACGCTATTATCAGCAGCGCCTGAATGTACGTGAGGCAAACTCCGACAATTCAATGTATTCCTCCGACCGCTATCTCTCCTATAACGGTTCTCTCGCTTATATCTACGGAGGCAGATACATAGTTTCGGGTAACATTTCCCGTATGGCTAACGATAATTTCGCTCCGGATGACCGTTGGGGAACATTCTGGGGTGCATCATTAGGTTGGGTTCTGTCTGAAGAGAAATTCCTGAGAAATCCTAATATTGACCTTCTGAAATTCCGTGCATCTTATGGTAAATCAGGTATGAGCGACACAGGAGCAGGCCGTTATCCTTATCAGTCTACCTACGGTTCTTCAGGTGGATACAGCTTCGGTCATAATGCAACCAATGTCCCCGGTTTCATTGAAAGTGTGGCAGGTAACCCTAACAGCAAGTGGGAAATATCAAGGATGCTCAATCTCGGTCTCGACTGGGACTTCTGGCACCACCGCCTGTATGGATCGTTTGATGTATTCAAGGAGTGGCGTAGCGACATTCTGATTGAACGTTCCACCAACCCCGATATTCTGGGTATCACTTTTGCACGTGACTCTTACGGAAAGGTTAACACCAAGGGTCTTGAACTTACCATCGGACATTCAAATAAGGTGGGTAACGTAAACTACACGATCGAGGGAATGTTGTCATGGAACAAGAACAAGATCATTGAAATGGATGAAATTGCACCTTCTGTAGAATGGCAGCGTAAAACCGGCGACAGAATTCGTGACTATGCTTCGGTAGCATCTATCTATGAATGGGAAAACCGTGACGTTATCGGAGGTTGGAATGCCTACCGTTTCAATGGTTGGGCTTCAGATCCAGCTCTTATCTCAACTTCTCAGGCTGATGCAATGGAGCATCCGGAGAAATATCCTTACAACACATTCTCAGGAGGTGGCCAGAAACTCGGTACAGCCGTGTTCCGCGATCTCAACGGTGACCGTCAGATTGACTCTCGCGATATGGAACCTTACGGATATACTCTCATTCCTGAAGTTACACCGTCAATTTCATTATTTGCCTCTTATAAGGGCTTTGACCTCAAGGTTATTGGAACCGCTTATCTTAACCGTTCCGTATTCTTGTCTCCCTCAATGACCTTCTCAGAGTGGGGTAACAACAATGCCACACACGAAGTAACCAAGGCATGGGGTTATTACACCGACGATCCTCTGGATCCACGTAACATCAATGCCAAGTATCCGCGTCTGAGCTACTCATACAATACAGAGGATTCTTCGCGCGACAACGGTTCTTATCAGAACGATATATGGATCATGAACGGTAACTATTTTGCACTCCGTAACATCGAGGTGGGGTATTCTCTCCCAATTACTATAATTTCGAAGATCCACATGAGCCAGTGCCGTTTCTACTTCAGCGCATACAATCTGGCCAACTGGAGCCATATGCCTAAAGGTATGGATCCTGAGAAGCCTATGTCTTACTGCTGGTGGTATCCAAAGACCCGTACGTTCAATTTCGGTCTTCATATTGAATTCTAAATCATGTTTATGGTTTTCGGTGTAGTGGGAATGGATTTAACTCCATCCCATGCACCGGAGTCCGGAACTACAAAATCAAGATTATCATGAACTCCAAAATACTTTCAATAGCAGCGGTGGCTTTTCTCTCAATGGGTGCAGTTTCCTGCAGTCTTGACAAGGAGGTAGACCTTACCCTACAGGCTGATAATGTATTCTCTGACTATGACCGCACTCGCGGCTATCTTGCCCAGCTGTATGACTATCTTCCCGATGCTTTTCAGGGATATAACGATACCCAGTACCGTCTTTCGCAAGACTGTATGACAGATAATGCTGTCGATTACTGGGGTGTTGCGCGCTACCATTCTATCGTGGCAGACGCATATGATGCCACTAACCACTGGTTTGCTGATTTCTATTGGGCTCGCGATTATAAAGGTATTCGCGGCATAAACCAATATCTTTTGAATGCTCGTCCCGAAGTGGTAGGCAACGCTGAAAAAAGCGGCGATGACAACCGTCTGTTTGACCGTTGGTATGCTGAGGCAAAAGTGCTTCGTGCCATCCTCCATTTTGACCTCCTATCATGGTATGGCGACATTCCAATTGTGGCAGATGACGAAGATGGAACTCCCATCATCCTTTCTCCGGGCATGACTCTACCCGAGCGCCAGGCCGCTGCGGATGTGCTGAAATGGATCGCTGATGAATGCGACAAATATAAAGATAATCTCCCATTCCGCTATAGCAATGAGGCTGAGAACTGGGGAAGAATCAACGGTGCGGCTGCATATGCACTGAAAACTCGTGCGTTGCTCTACAGAGCCTCTCCCCTCTTCAATCCCGGAAATGAAACTTCAAGATGGACAGAGGCTGCCAATGCAGCTAAGGATTTTATCTCTAAAAACAGTATGCAGACAAATCCTTACCGTCTCTACACTACAGACGGCAATGATCCGGAGCAGAACTACTACCAGTGCTTTGTCTCTAACCCGGTTTTGAATAACGAATATATTCTTAGCCGTTCGGTATGGGTCAACACTCTCCAGATTGAGTATTTCAATGCACCTTGCGGTTTCACCGGAGCAATCAGCGCAACCGGTTATCTGAACCCCACACAGAATCTTGTGGATGCTTATGAGACCATCAACGGTCTTCCCATTGATAAAGACCCCACTTATGATGATCAAAATCCTTATGTTAATCGTGATCCGCGTCTTGAACAGACTATTCTTCACCACGGTTCAATATGGGGTGACGGTGACGAAGCCCGAATGGTTGATGTGAATAATGATGACACTCGCCGTGGTGCCGACTATGCGAGAGGTAACGGCGGAACAGCTACCGGCTATTATTCCAAGAAATATCTTCATAACATCCGTTGGGATGGTACGGTAGGCGGTCAGCGCCACGCTTGTCCTATCTTCCGTTATGCGGAGATTCTTCTTTCAGCAGCAGAGGCTCTCAATGAGGCTGGACAGACCGGGGAGGCTTATCAGTATGTAAACCAAGTCAGGGCACGAGTAGGTATGCCCCCCTATTCCGGAATGAATCAGGATGAGCTACGCGAAAGGATACAGAATGAAGCAAGAATCGAATTCTGCTTCGAAGATCACCGTTATTTCGACGTACGTCGCTGGAAAATCTTCGAGAAGAATGGTGGAGGGGCAGCTGCCGAGTCTTCACTCCCACGCTACCGTCAGGTATTCACGCTCTATGGTGTAGCCGTTAAAGACGGCACATCCAAGACTTTCAATTATGGTCTGAGCGATGTCGACTCCCATTATTCATTCATGGCTCCGAAGAATTATTTCTTCCCGATTCCTTACGATGAATTACAGAAAACCGGTTATAAACAGACGCCGGGTTGGGAACTCTAAGAGAATGATTAATCAGAAATGAGTAAATTCTAATTTATGAAAATTTCAAAATATCTATCAATAGCGTTTGCTGCAAGCGTCCTGTTTTTGGGCGCTTGTAGCGACGACGATGTGAAATATCCCGCCGGACAAGGAATAGTGATAGAGGCTCCCGTTACAGTTGAATGTGGAGGTAGTTTTGCTTCTTTCGCAACTATTTTCCACATCAAGAACGACGCACACTACACTAAAGCCGGTTACGTGATTTCCGAGAGTCCGAATCCCACCATTTATGGCAGCGTATATGAGGGCACCGTAAAAGGTGACACCATCAAGGTTACTATTATGGATCTCGCTCCTGACCGTGAGTATCATGTACGAGCCTTCATGAATGAATATAAGGGTGATGTGATCTATTCTTCAGACTTCACATTCAAAACCGGAGAAGGCTCTCTTGAGGAACAGCTTGCACACTATCGCGGCCCAAAATATCCGGATTATTATGTGGATCTGTCGGGCTGGAACAACAGGAGCCAATGGAATCTTGCCAATGTGCACGATCCTTCCGTTATTAAGGCAGCTGATGGTTATTTCTATATGTATCAAACCGATGCGTCATATGGAAATACACATGAGGCAGGTGGCCATTTCCACGGGCGCCGTTCGCTCGACCTTGTCAATTGGGAATATCTCGGTGGCACAATGCAGGCATTGCCTGAGTGGGTGGTGCCGAAGCTTAACGAAATCCGCGAAGGCATGGGTCTCCCGGCTGTAAATCCGGATGAGAATTCTTTCGGATATTGGGCACCGAGTGTGGTAAAAGTCAATGAAAGTCTCTACAGAATGTATTATTCAATTGTAGTTCCGGGTCTTATTGACGGAGATAACTCATGGGGAGAACGTGCGTTTATCGGTGTAATGGAGAACAGCGATCCTGCAAACAACGACGGTTGGGAGGATAAGGGCTATGTTATTACAAATTCCTCCGACAAGGGTCTTGACTTCCACATTATGCCTGATGACTGGGCAAATTGTTACTACAAATTCAATGCTATCGATCCCTCTGTAATAATTACTGACAATGGAGAACATTGGATGATCTATGGATCATGGAACAGTGGCATAGCCGCAGTGAAGCTTGATCCCTCAACCGGTAAGGTCGCTGCCCAACTTGGTAACCCATGGGGTACGGATGCAGATATAGCACCTTACGGAAAACTTATTGCTACTCGCCAGATGGGAAATCGCTGGCAGGCTTCAGAGGGTCCGGAGATTGTATATCACAACGGATATTACTATCTTTTCTTGGCATACGATGCACTTGACGTAGCCTACAATACACGTGTGGCACGCTCCCGTAACATCGAAGGTCCCTACGTGGATATCAACGGAACGGATATCACAAATAATGGTGGTGACTGCTTTCCGGTTGTGACCCATCCTTATAAATTCTCAAACTCCAACGGCTGGGTGGGTTTCTCTCACTGCACTGTTTTTGAAGATGGCGAAGGAAATTGGTTTTATGCATCACAGGCACGTTTTCCGGCAGGTGTAAACGGTAATGATGCAAGCAACGCCCTTATGATGGGACATGTCCGTTCAATCGTATGGACGAAGGCTGGGTGGCCTCTTGTTATGCCGGAACGCTATGGAGCGGTTCCACAGCTTCCTATAGCCGAGGAAGAACTTTATGGCGCGTGGGAGATGATAGATCTCGCTTATCAATATGCCTCAATGAAGGAATCCGGAAAAGTTACTTTTACTTCTGATCATTC